>CAMZLK010000141.1 GCA_947311475.1 uncultured Desulfocapsa sp. | reverse complement strand
AGCAGCAGAAAATATATTCACTACTGGGCGTAGAAAATCATCCAGGAAATGTTGTGAAAACGACCATTCAAACAAAATGAAAGATGTAGTGCCAAACTGTAAATTGAAAACCGCTCAACTATCGGTAAATACAGAATATTTAATTTTGCATTTTTAAAGTAGGGTTAATAGTTTTGTCACCAACCTGGGCATAAGGATAGCCAAAGGTGTTTACTGTGTCGCCGTATTGGGCAGGATTTAAAATAAGATCCCGTCCCATGGCAAGTTTCACCCGATATTGATCCCAACCACCCCAGAAATATTCCCTGTAGTATTTCGTTTTCGCATCCCCAAGTTTCAGATCCTGTTTGAGCATCATCTTACGCACATCGGCTGGATCTACCGATACCCAGTCGTACCCGGGGAGATAAAATTCAGCCCAGCAGTGCTGCCAGCTGGGAATATTCTGCTCTGCTTTTTTTCCCTGACGAATACCAAAAACTTCACGAGCAGGAATACCGGGTCATGCTCGGTTGTGGAACCATACCGGGGACGTATCTGCTTCCGGAACTAATTGGCGGGTTCCGTGCTCAACACCCTTCCATCAAAACAACACTGCGCATCAGCAGTTCACGGATTATCTCAGAGAAGGTGCTAAAAGGTGAGTTGGATTTTGAAGTGGTTGGAGCAAAGTGGAATGAAAGTGGACTGAGCTGGACTCAAGTGTTTCGCAATGAGTTGGTTTTGGCCGTGCATCCCGGACATCCATGGGCAAATGGAAAACCTGTGCCATTGATAAAAGTAATGCAGGAACCTTTTATTCTGAGGGAAGCCGAGTCCGGTACCCGAAAAGTCTTCCAACATTCTTACAGAAAGCGGTCTGAAAGAAAATGACCTCCTGGAAGTTGCAGAGATCGGCTCCACTGCGGCCATCAAAGAAGCAATAAAAGCAGGAATAGGGATATCAATTCTTTCCAGATGTGCTCTAAGAGATGATATCAACTGTGGTACGCTTGTGACTGTGGCGGTTCAGGGGCAGAAGCTTGAACGAGCATTTTATCTTGTGAGACGTAAAAACAGGGCGCTGTCTCCTGTTGCCTCAGTTTTCTTGAAGTATCTCCATGAGCATGAAAATTCAGTGGCAATTCAAAAATAATGGCCTCTGCAAAACGCTTCATTTCCCCCGTTACTGAAAAGATCAGAAATTTACAGTAACGGGGGAAATGAAGCGTTTTTACGAGTCCATCAGATTGTAAAAATATTATTTATTACGGGTTATAAAATGTTTATCGTATCCATCTGCTTCCACATAACCCATATATTCGTGACCGACCTTGTTCGCCCAAGCCTTGAGGTCAATCCTGGTTCCTTCATCATTGGAATAAACTTCCAAAACTTCACTTACTTTGACTTTTCCAATACCTTTTTTAGCTTCAAGCAGAGGACCGGGGCAAGCCGA
This sequence comes from uncultured Desulfocapsa sp., assembly GCA_947311475.1. GTDB lineage: Bacteria > Desulfobacterota > Desulfobulbia > Desulfobulbales > Desulfocapsaceae > Desulfocapsa. The sequence continues at coordinate 1,076 of CAMZLK010000141.1, read as the reverse complement.
ACCGCGGGAATCAATGGTAGTTGCTGCTGTTATATTACTTAAATCCGACATGATAAACCCTTGTGGTAAAATTTTATATTTATATCTTAAATACTGACAATTACAGTTGAGTACCCGATGCTTACCAGGAGATTACTTTGTCTGCCTCGAGGAATTCATCATTAACCACAGTACCGGTTGTCGCTTCAACACCGTCAATCAGCATAGAAGTATCGACCTTGCGGGACTTGATGCAGGGAAGACAGATCAAAATTTTTCCTCCGCATTCGAAAAAATCCTTAATTAACCGATCCATGGGTAACCGATCAAGGGAATGAACGGTCTCAGCATAGCCCTTGTAGGCCAAACGGGTTGCTTCACCAAACAGAATAATCGTAACGTCCTGCTCCATGGAAACACCGATATTGGCAACAGCAAAAGCTGTCAGGGCTTTCTCAGCCCTTTCACCAGCGTCATGGAGCACATAAACTAATTTTTGTTTTTCTTCAGACATGATTCTCTCCTTGTGTTTAATTGAGAAACGACTTTATGGTATCCACCGGCAATGGCCCCTATGTACATCAATCCTCACCCTCAAAAATTCAGATTCAGGAAGTGGGATACCGATTTCACCTCAATGCAATTGTGTTTGTTTCCGCACGGTCATCATCGCTTCTATTTTCCAAAACAATCATTTTCGTTAGAGCAAAGGCTGTTCCTGTTTTTTGAAATGATTGGGATTTCCCATGGGGAGCCTTTTCTTATTCTATAAAACTATCCACTTACCAAAAGATGCTATTTTAGAAAAAAAATCTGTCTAATCCATAAACTACGTTTTTCCACCTACCAGGTGTTAAAGTGTTAATTCAAAACTTAGCACTTTGTTAAACCTTAACAACGGTGACCCAAACTTGTAAAAAGGTCAAAAACAAGATGGACTTGAAGATAGGCGTAGACTTCGAAAACCCTCCTATTCGACGCACAGAAATTTCTAACGCGGATAAACCGCAAGTAAGTGCCTCGAAGGTCTCTCTTCGTTCGCTATCTGTTGCTTATGCTAATAATTTGAGTTTGAAACACTTCGATTTTCTTGTTTT
>CAMZLK010000140.1 GCA_947311475.1 uncultured Desulfocapsa sp. | reverse complement strand
TCAGAACAATTATTCATTTGACGCATTTCTGTCACTGATTAAAACAACAGATGATCTTGTCAGTGTTGGTGTGCACAAGGAGAGATACGGCTTCTCGGTGGATGGTGTGATTTGTGAATATGGCAGGATACTGTTTAACGGCGCAATGGTCGAGACCAGCTGTGTGGAAAGTGAGGATTATGGGGCCATGGAAAAGGTCATCGATAAACTGGAAATCAGCGGCTTTGAAAATGTGAATTATGTAAGAGCTGCAAAACGTGTTACCGGTATGAAATAATTTGGGGCAAATCGGAAATTTGTACATAATTCCTGCATGATATCTGTCGCAACATCAGCGTGGCAGATGGCCTTTCAGGGAAATACGCAATGGAGGAAAAAGATATGAAACGAAATAGTATTACCCTGCTGATTGCAGCATTCATGCTTATTGCTACATTCACTGCGGCTGTTGCCACAGAATTTCCTTCAAAACCTATTAAACTGATTGTTTACACAAAACCTGGTGGTGCAATTGATGTTTTTGCACGAAAATTCACGGCTATTGCCGCCAGGTATACCGATGCAACCTTTGTGGTTGTCAATAAAAGTGGTGCCGGCGGTATTGTGGCCATTAAATACATCCTTTCTCAAAAACCTGATGGTTACAAGTTTGCAGCAGTAACCAGATCAAACATTGGAAAAATAGTTTCAACGGGCGGTAACATTGACACCAATGCCATCAACTGGATGGGACTGATGGTGGTTGATCCTGAAGCGATTATCACCAACAGAAACCAGTCGGTAAATACCTGGGAACAGATTGTGGCTGACGCCAAAGCAAAAGGTGGCAAACAACTCTGGGTTGGCCCTGCAGCCGGTGGCAACGATCATATTATGGCCATGAAAACCTGGAAGGCTGCCGGCATTCAGGCCAGGTGGATTCCCTATTCCGGCGGCGGTAAATCAATGGCAGCCCTTCTTGGCGGGCATGGTGTTGTTTATGTTGGTAACCCTCAGGATGTTATCGGGAGACCGGATCTTAAAGTTGCGGCAATTGCCTCTGAAAAACGGCTTGGTGGCCAGTTTGCCGATGTACCCACCTTTAGTGAGCTTGGTGTAAAAGGTCTGGATAATGAGATCATGTGGCGTGGTTTTATGGCTAAAAAGGGCATTCCCGCTGAAGCTGAGGCATTTTATATTGATCTCTTAAAAAAAGTAAACAGTGATCCGGACTGGAAAGCATATGTTGAAAAAGGTGGCGCTAATCCAGTTATGAAGGATGCTGAAGAATTTTCGGCGATTATTGAGGCTGATAAAACGGAATTTGGTAAGGTCCTGAAAGAACTTGGGGTCATTAAGTAAGATGGACTCGTAAAAACGCTTCATCTCCTTCGTTACTGTAAATTTACTATCTTTTCAACGTACCCTTAGTACTCTGAAAAGATAGTAAATTCCCGTGCCTCGGATATGAAGTTTTTTACAAGTCCATCCCATTTGCAACTTTTTTTTAATCTATCAGATCTGCTGGCTTTGTGTTCATAACGAGGTAATTTATGCAATATTTCAGTCAGGGAATCGGTCTGGCTATCTGGACTCTGCTCCTGCTGGCAGGTTTTATCGGTACAGGCCTGGCTTTCCGTTTTTCCTCAAAACGTGAATGGACAGGTCAGGCGCTGGTTCCCGTAGTCATTATGGCATTGGCGCTACTCTTTCTGGCCGTTACTTTTGATTTTCCCGGCGAACAGGCAGGCCCTGCTCTAATACCAAGGCTTTGGATTTTCAGTATTGTTTCCATGTGCCTCGTCGTCCACTTTTTTACAGTTCGAGGAAGAACTGACAAAGATCCCAAGGCCGGTCGTATTGGTTTTGTGTTGCTGGGCATCGTCTGCATGGTTGCCTACTATTTTGCCATTCAGATACTTGGTTACTTTTTAAGTTCCGTTATTTTTCTCGCAATTATGATGTATATGTTTTCCTGCAGGAAACCATTGCTCATTGTTTTTGTTTCAACAGGATGGGTGGCTTTTTCCTACCTTGTTTTTTACAAACTGCTGTATATCCAGCTGCAGCTGGGATTTTTCGAAAACTACCTGTAGGCCACTGAGGAATAAAAATGGAACTTTTTGACTCTTTTTCCATTGGGCTTTCAGTTCTCATGGGCTGGAAGCCTGTTTTAATTATTATTGTCGGTGTTGTTGTAGGTATTCTGGCTGGTGCCATGCCCGGTCTTTCACCGTCCACCGCAGTGGCTCTTCCGGTACCATTTTCATATACTATGGAACCAGCTCTTGCGTTGATTCTCCTTACATTGATCTATATTGCCTCCAATTATGGTGGCTCGATTACTGCGGTGTTGATCAATACACCAGGCACTCCCTCTGCTGCAGTTACCGCGTTGGATGGTTATCCTCTCACCCGGCAGGGAAAAGCAGGAAAAGGTCTTGGAACTGCGCTTTTTGCTTCCACCATCGGAGGTGCCGTTGGTGTCGCCATCCTGATTCTTTTTGCAGTACCATTGGCCCGCATCGCTTTAAAATTCAGTCAGGCGGATTACTTTGCCCTTGCTCTCTTCGGGCTTGCCACTGTGGCCTCCATGAGTCGTGAGAATGTACTGAAATCCCTGCTTGCCATTCTTTTTGGTCTTTTGCTTACAAATATCGGAATAGATCCCATTTCAGGCGTTTCCCGCTTTACTTTTGGCAGCGATCAGCTCTATGATGGCTTTACCCTGATCCCGGCTCTGATTGGACTTTTTGCAGTAAGTGTTGTTTTCAGCAAAATGGAATCCTGGACAGGAGATGCCAGGAGCATGGAGAAGGTGGATAATAAATTACCTTCAATCCATGAGTTTATGAAGATAAGGATGACCATCCTCAGGTCTTCGGTCATTGGCACTGTCATCGGAATTTTTCCGGGTGCCGGAGCCACCATTGCCGCATTTATCAGCTATGATATGGCCAGGAAGGCAAGTAAAACACCTGAAGAGTTCGGTAAAGGTTCCCTGGAAGGTGTGGCTGCCGCAGAAGGGGCAAACTCAAGTTCAGTGGGCGGTGCGCTGGTTCCTTTGCTTGCACTCGGTATTCCGGGCAGTGCCACGGATGCGGTTCTGCTCGGTGCTTTTATGCTGCACGATCTGGTACCGGGTCCGCTTCTTTTTACTGAACATCCAGATATTGTCTACGGAATATTCTGCGCACTGATTCTTGCCAATATTATCATGCTCACCATCGGCGTTTACGGGAACAAGTTGTTTATCAAAGTTGTTTCTGTGCCGGAAGCTGTTATGTACCCGCTCATTCTTGCCATTGCTGTCATCGGTAGTTTTGCTGTCAGTGGTTCCATGTTTGATGTTGCGGCCTGCATGGGTTTTGGTATTATTGGTTGGTTGTTCAGGCGTTACGGTTTTCCGGTTGCCCCCATTGTGCTCGGTATTGTCCTTGGAAAGATGGTTGAGGAGAATTTTAGAAGGGCAGTGATGATGGATGGGTATGCCACGTTTTTTACAGACAAACTGGCCTTTATTGTCCTGCTGATTTCTTTTCTCTCTTTTATCTGGCCACTTTTCAAGAATTGGAAGCATCACAAGGCAAAACAATTAAATATTGAAACAGAAAAAAGCAAATGAAAATTTTTAAAAGAGCATTAGGTGTTGAAAAACAGATAGACAACTTTTTAAACCAGGTTGTTCGTTCCGGGCTGATCTTCAGCCAGGGTGCTGAGGCGTATCTGACAGGTAATAAAACAGATTTCAAACGGAAGTTGAAAGAGATTGTTGAAGTGGAGCATACCGGCGATGATCTCAGACGTTCCATACAACAGTACCTTTACACAAAAACACTGATTCCTGAATCGCGCAGTGATGTATTGCAGCTTCTTGAAGACATGGATTCCCTGCTGGATCGTTTTAAGGGTGCACTGTGGCGAATGGAAATTGAAAATCTCGATATTGAAGAGGATTTTCATGAAGATTTTCTTCTCCTGATAAAAGTTGTGGTGGAAACGGTGGAAGCCATTGTACATGCTGTCCGTGCATTTTTTAAAAATATATCGGCTGTGGCCGACCATCTGGACAAAGTGTATTATTGGGAAACGGAGTCTGATAAAATCTCAACACGCCTGCAGAGTGCAATTTTTCGTAAGGAGGAATTGCGACTAAGCCATAGAATGCTGCAGCGTGAACTTGCCCGTCATCTGGATAAAATTGCGGACAGGGCAGAAGATGTGGCCGACAGTCTGAATATTTACGTTATCAAACGTTCTGTATAGGGAGAGGGTAATGTTTGGATTTTTTTCAAGCGGCCTGTTCCTTGGCTGGTCCCTGGGGGCCAATGACGCCTCCAATGTATTTGGAACCGCTGTTGCTTCCCAGATGATCCGGTTCCGAACCGCGGCTCTCTACTGCTCTCTCTTTGTAATTCTGGGTGCTGTTATCAGTGGGGCAGGGGCCTCTCACACCCTGGGGAAACTGGGTGATGTGAATGCGGTGGCAGGTGCCTTTATCGTCGCATTTGCCGCTGCCATGAGCGTATACCTCATGACACTTGCCCGTTTTCCGGTTTCTACATCTCAGGCCATCGTTGGAGCGATTATCGGCTGGAATATTTTCAGCGGATCACTTACAGATATGAGTTCGCTCACCAAAATTGTTTCAACCTGGATATTTTGTCCACTTCTGGCAGCTGGTATTTCCATGCCTCTTTATCTGATGACAGGGGGGGGCATTCGCAGGTTCGGCATTCATATGTTCAAGCTCGATGCCATCACCCGCTGGTCTCTGCTTGGTGCCGGAATATTCGGTTCCTATTCGCTGGGTGCAAATAATATTGCCAATGTCATGGGCGTTTTTGTGCCGGTGGCACACCTTTCAGATATTTCTCTGCTTGGAATTACTTTTTCAGGTGCCCAGCAGCTTTTTTTACTGGGCGGTATCGCCATCGCCGTTGGAGTGTTTACATTTTCCAAAAGAGTGATGTTGACTGTGGGCAAAGGGATTTTTGACCTTTCCCCTGTCATGGCTGCAGTTGTTGTCTGGTCCCATTCCATTGTCCTGTTCCTTTTTTCTTCCGTGGCCCTTGAAACATGGCTGAAGAATCATGGTTTACCTCAATTTCCCCTTGTTCCGGTGTCCAGCTCCCAGGCTATCGTCGGGGCAGTTATCGGTGTTGGCCTGCTTAAGGGTGGTAAGACCATCCGCTGGAAAACCGTTGCTGGAATTACCAGCGGATGGGTGACCACTCCAATTATTGCTGCCCTGATCAGTCTTCTTTCCCTCTTTTTTCTGCAGAATGTTTTTCAGCAGGATACCTTTAGAAAGGTGGAATATATGCTGGACAATGAGGCCATGGCAAGGGTTGAGCAGTCCGGAGTTGCCACGAAAAGTCTGGAACCACTGTTGTTGCGGCAACTGCCCAATGCTGTTTCTTTAAAAAAAGAGGTGGAAAAGCTGCTGCAGCTGGATGAGAGATCATTGAAACTTGTGATGGAAACCGCTGAGCTTGACAATCTGAAGATTTCTGTAGAAGCATTGAGGGGAATTGAATCTCAAATCATTAGTGAAAACCAGTTGAAGGCTCTTATAAAAATATCCGGCAGAGGGTTCAACCACCGCTGGCAGATGGCAGAGGCCCTTGCCGAACAGAGCCTGGAGTTTCAGTTTAATGATGATAAGGAGCATAATACTCGCCTGAATTCTTTACTTAAGCGTTTATATAATCAGTTCAGACAATAGAAAATGATGTCGGTTCCCATAATGATGGAGCGCAACATGAATACAATTCAGACCTTTCTTTCTCTTGCCCGAAAACATGTTTCTGATGCAAAGCTTGTTGTTATCGGCAATGAAGCCGCAGATCTTGATTCCATGGCTTCTTCCATTGTTTATGCCTATTTGCGAAATCTGCAGAATCCCGAAGTATATGCGTTGCCCCTGATGGTGATTCCACGTGAGGATTTTATGTTACGTACAGAGGCTGTGTATGTCTTTCAAGAAGCAAACATTGGTCTGGAAGATGTTTGCTTTCTTGATGAACTCGATCTTGATAAAATTCTGGAGCAGGCGGGACTCGTGCTTGTTGACCATAATAAACTCGAAGGAGATCTGAAGAAGTTTGATTCTCAGGTGCTAAGCATTCTGGATCATCACAGAGATGAAGGACTGTATAAAGATGCCAGTCCCAGGGTTATTGAGCCTGTTGGCTCAACAACTTCCCTTGTGGCGCGCGAGTTTTTTGCATCCGGGATCGAGATGAGCCGGGATGTTGCTGTTCTCCTGGGAGGAACCATTCTTCTGGACACCGTGAATCTCGCCGATGGTGCGGGAAGAGTAACCGAACTCGACAAAGAAATCGCAGGCCGTGTGCTTCCGCTCTGTCCTTTTTCGCAACCGGAATTTTTTGATGCAGTTCAAAAGGAAAAATTTAATGTGGCAGGCCTTTCCACCAATGATTTGCTACGCAAGGATTATAAGGAATGGCAGTTTGACACAGTGAAATGTGGGATAAGTTCTGCGTTGTTGTCGCTTGAGCAATGGGCTGAAATCGACAATGACCTTGTCACTGGTTTTACTGAGTTTGCAGCAGGCAGGAACCTTGATTTGCTCCTGTCCATGAATGCTTATACAAGGCCTGAGTTCAACCGGGATCTGGTGATCTTTTGCAAGTCAAAAGATATTTATGACCAGCTGCTCCCCTATCTGCAGAAAAACAAACTTGATTTAACACCGATTGACTGTCCAGGTCAAAAGCTGAGGGACGGTGGCTTAATAAATTTCTACAAACAGGGAAACCTGCAGGTGTCTAGAAAGAAGCTCCAGCCTCTGCTTGCAGACTTTTATAAATAAGATGGCGTCGTAAAAACTCTTCATCTGCTTCGTTTCTACATTTTTTTTCTTTGATCTCAGTGTGCCTTAGTACCCGAAATTAAACAAGAACGGTGCGCCTCGTATATGGTTTTTTTTACTTAGCCATCGGGGTTTTAACCTTTTTACGAGTTTATCAGGTTTGATGGACCTGTAAAAAGGTCGAAAACAAGATGGACTTGGAAAAACCTTCATATTCGAGGCACGGAAATTTCTTATCTTTTCGGCGTACTAGTGTACGTTGAAAAGATAAGAAATTTGCAGTAACGAAGAAGATGAAGAGTTTTTACGAGTCCATCAGGTTTAACTCTCTGCTTTTCTTCAGGAGATATTGTATGATCCTGTTCTGGGAGTTCTACAATCACTTTACGATGTGCATAATGAAAACCATTGGCAGCCAGTGCCTCGCTCATCCTGCGATAGGCTTCACGTTTAATAACAAATTACGTTCCAGGTTGTGCTTTGAACTTTACCCGTAACCGATTATTGGGAAGTTGCGGGTATAGAAGGATTAACCACAGCCGGATTTTATGGCCCACTCGGAAGTGGCAGCCATGAGAATCGAAAAGATTTTATTCCCAATCCTATCAATGCTGTTGTTGTCTTAGATAATCCATACATGAGAAACAACCCTAACGTCAAAACTATGGTCATCTTAACAAATGGCACTATTGACAAACCGTTAGAAGTATTCGATGGCTACGATGCTCGTAGTGAAATTGAAAATTCCATGTTTCGTGAAGCCAAGCAGGCTTGGTTTGTCCAGCGAGCTCCAAAAAACACAATGGCTGGATTCCGCTCTCATGTTTATATCACTGTCTTAACGATGGCACTGACCACCGCATTCAAAGATTGGCTGGATCAACAGAACAAATTGGAAAAAATTGGTGAAGATACTGGTGTCAGGAAATTCCGAGAACAAATCCCCCCCCCCTCTCTCATTTCTGATGTTTCTCTTTACTACTTTCGTTTCATCCTGAAAGCGTTTTTTTGCATCTCTGGCATACTGGCTGTTGCCACATACCGTTTAACATTCCACAATAAAGTTGTAGGACAATTCTATCCGCTCCTCCAAGTATTTTCTCTTTGAGCCTTGTTTCCCCGGTTGGATTTTCCTCACTTGCCCTTGGCCTAAGATCCAGTAACGACTTGGACGGAATCTGGGGTGCCGAAATGAGCACCTGCGTCCACGTGTTTCATTTTTTATTGAGGGCTTATATGAAATATCCAGGAAAAATACCCCATGTTCTTGTTCAGGACAATGTGCTACTCAACAATTCTTCCTTCCGGTCGTTTGAACAGGACGCGAGTGTTAAGCAAACTCCAATGTAAAGTAGTATACTTTGAGTCTTTGAGATCATTTAATCTGTTCGTTTGAAATTATGGCGAAACCGATACTGAAACTGTGAACTATTTGGTTATCAGGTTAAGATAAAATCCTGACAGAGTGATGACAGATAAAACTATCGTCAAACGGTGTCTTAGCAACTATAGTGTTTTGACATTTGGTAATGTCAATAGCTTTATCTACCTGTAAATACACAAATCAATATGATTATAGAAAGGAAAAAATATGAGCTCAGTGAAAGAAGAGGTCCTGCTCAGGATCTATGATGCGTTTGAAAAGTGGGTGGATGAAGATCTTGCCTGTAGAAAAGGCTGTGCCACCTGCTGTACTCAGAATGTTATGATTACGGCTGTGGAAGGTGAATTGATTCATCGCTTTATCCGTGAGCAGGGGAAACAGGAGTGGTTTGCGGAAAAGGTTACTATAAAAGCGAACACAAGAAGGCCGGAAATAACAACAAATGGATTTGCTGCAAGCTGTCTGGATGGCAAAGATATTCAACCTGATTCTTATGGCAGCAACGAAGCCTGTCCATTTCTTGAGCAGGAATGCTGTACTATTTATGAAGTTCGACCATTCTCCTGCCGCTGTTTTGTATCAACTGTAACATGCAAGCCTGATGTCCCGGCACTTATTGGCGAAACCTATCTCTCTGCCTCAACTGCAGTGATGCAGATTGTTGAGCACCTGGGCCAGGGTGAATTCCTGGGTAATATGCTTGATGTCTTGCTTGCTCTCTGTGATCTCCCTGAGAACAGAAAATACTTTGAGCTCCTTCCTGCATCCATGTCAGATCAAGGTCTGGCGAATGTTGTAAAAGCATTACCTTTACCAGGATTTCTCTTGTTGGAAGAGGAGATGGAGAAGATAAGTCCGTTACTTGAGGCAATTTTTACAAGCAAGGTTAAGGGTAAAAGTATTGAGGATATTCTGAATAACAAATAAGAAATCCAAAAGGGGGCTGTAAAATGGGGAGCCTTTTCTTGTTGAAGAAGCTGTTTCTGTGCCTTGCTCCATAATTCCATCCTGTTTTCGATCTTTTTACGAGTTTGTCAAACAATGATAAACTCGTAAAAAGCTTCATATGCGAGGCGCACATTTTTTGTTTAATTTCGGCGTACTAAGGTACGTTGAAATTAAACAAAAAAATGTAACAACGAAGCAGATGAAGAGTTTTTACGACGCCATCAAACAATATCAAATTCCATCATATAAATAATTGCTTATGACATCTGTGCAAAGAAAACACATGGAACTACTGGCACCGGCAGGATCTCTG
>CAMZLK010000139.1 GCA_947311475.1 uncultured Desulfocapsa sp. | reverse complement strand
TTTTTATTCCTTTCGTGTAAAAAATGAATGGTGCTCTATGCACCGGTTTCTCAGGGGTACCCAATGTTGATGGACTCGTAAAAACTCTTCATATTCAAGGCACGGAAATTTCTTATCTTTTCGGCGTACTAGGGTACGTTGAAAAGATAAGAAATTTGCAGTAACGAAGAAGATGAAGAGTTTTTACGAGTCCATCAACATTGGGTACCCCTGAGAAACCGGTGCATAGAGCACCATTCATTTTTTACACGAAAGGAATAAAAACATGAAAAAGATACTCTTTAAAGGAATAATAACCTGCCTCTTAATCAGCATGGCAACATTTGCCAGTGCTTCACAGAATCTTAGCGGAAAAGTTCTGGAAACCATGGATTCCGGCGGTTACACCTACATGAAGGTTGATATCGGTGATAGCCAGCCATGGGTTGCCATTCCACAATCCCGGATAAAAGTTGGTCAGGAAGTAACCTACCAGCCCGGGATGGTTATGAACAACTTTGCATCCAAGACCTTAAACCGCACCTTTGACTCCATTGTTTTTTCTTCAGGTCTTGTTGGCGCAGGACATGGAGGCAGTGCAATGGGTGCTGCAATGGGCGGTATGCAGAACCCCCATGGAAAAAAAGATATAGAAGGGAGTGACGACTCCTTTGCCAACGCAGTCCAGGCTGAAGGCGGCGCAACACCTGCTGCAAGCCAGCAACCAGTAGCAGGATCCGGTGGCAGTCTTGGGGCCATAGCTCCTTTTTCTGAGATCAAAGTTGATAAAGCAGCCGGCGACAATGCATACAACGTGGGTGAAATTTTTACCGAAACAGAAAAGTTAAATGGCAAGAAGATTCGTATTAAGGGAAAAGTTGTGAAATTCAGCCCCATGATCATGGGGCGCAACTGGGTACACCTCCAGGATGGAACAGGTGACCCAATGAGCAACACCCATGATCTTGTTGTTACCACTTCTGAACAGGTTAAAGTTGATGACATAATCACCATTGAGGGCATCCTTGCTTTCAACAAAGATTTCGGCGCGGGTTACAAGTATGTTGCCATCGTGGAAGAAGCAAAGACGATAAAATAAACAACCTCTATAAAAGAAGGAGGAAAGAAGTGAAGATTGGTATCATTGGCCCCGGTGCACTCGGGTGCCTCTTTGCTTCCAGACTCTTTCTCATGGAAAATAAGCAGAATGAGATTCTGCTTATTGACCATAACCCTGATCGTGCAGCCATGCTGAATGATCAGGGTATTTTTTATGAATCGGATGATGTCAAACAACTGCTGCCAATTCTGCTAAGCAGCACACCTGTAGAAACCGGCCCCCTTGATGCTCTCTTTTTCTGTGTTAAATCCCACGACCTGGAACAGAGCCTCACATTCGCAAATCCCATGATATCCCCCGATACCCTGCTGGTTTTTTTACAAAATGGTATTAGCCATCTGCAAATCCACAAGAGAAACACTATCCAGGGAATCCCTGTTTTTGCCACTAGCTCAGAAGGAGCAACAAGCCTTGCCCCAGGCCATATACAACACGCGGGCAAAGGAAAAACATATTTAGGCTTTCTGTCACACCAACAGCCAAAAGACACCAACCGTCTCCAGCAACTGGTAGCTATCCTGCAAGAGGGGGATATCAGCAGTAAAGTTTCCAGTGATATTTTATCCAGAATCTGGGCCAAGCTCTTCGTCAATGTGGGGATTAATGCACTCACTGCCATATACAACTGTACAAATGGTGCGCTCCTCACACTCCCTGACGCACTGAATACAATGAAAGGACTAGTGGATGAAGCTGCCCAAGTGGCTCAAGCATTAGGAATCACAATAATGGAAGATCCCATCGAGGCAACCATAACAGTTTGTAAGCACACAGCAAAAAACAAATCCTCAATGCTGCAGGATGTGCAGAGGCAAAGGCCCACTGAGATCGATGCCATAAATGGAGCAATAAGCCTGCTTGGAAGCGAAAACAATATTGCGACACCTCATAACGATGGTGTCATATCCCAAGTAAAAACAATTGAAAAGAAATACCATGAACATACAACACCATGAAATCGGATTTGATCTGGACGGTGTAATTGCCGACACTGGAGAAGCTTTTATCCGTCTTGCCTGCGAGGAGTTTGCTTACTGCTCTTTTCGCCTTGAAGATATAACCAGTTTTCAGGTCGAAGATTGCCTGAATATCCCTCGCAACCAAGTTGAACAGATTTTTCAAGCCATTCTTGAGAACTCTTTGGAAACAGGGCTGCAACCACTCCCTGATGCCGTGGAGGTTTTGACTGATATGGCAACACAGGCGCCAGTAACTATCATTACAGCCAGATCGCTGAAAAAGCCTGTTGCCGACTGGCTCGATCATTTCTTCCCCGCAAAAACGTGCAACAAAATAAACCTTGTAGCAATGGGCGATCATGATGACAAAGTCCGTTACATTAAGGAACACAAATTAAAATTTTTTGTGGATGATCGGATAGAAACCTGTTTGCAGCTTGCAGAAGCAGAAATCACCCCCATTGTCTTCCAGCAACCCTGGAATCGCAACAAACACAATTTGAACAGCGTCAGCAGCTGGCAGGAAATCCATAAACTTCTCAACAAACAGGAATAATATGCGCTGTCCCCATTGTCAGGCAACAATTCAGGTGTACAAAAACCCTGTTCCAACTGTTGATATCATTATAGAAGTCGATAAATCCATCGTACTTATCAAACGGAAGAATCCGCCGCATGGCTGGGCCTTACCCGGCGGTTTTGTTGATTACGGAGAATCCTACGAAACAGCAGCCCTAAGAGAGGCAGAAGAAGAGACAGGACTTGCAGTGAGAAATTTACAGCAGTTTAGAACCTACTCAGATCCGGATCGAGATCCAAGACAGCACACAGCATCGACAGTGTTCATTGCCCGGGCCGACACATCGCAAACTGCAGGAGATGACGCAGCAGAAGCTAAATTATTTACAAAGGAAAACTTACCAAAACTGGTTTTTGATCACGCAAAGATCGTTGCTGATTACTTTACTTTCAAGAAAATGAAAAAAAATTATTGAATACAATAAGTGGTCAGGGTGCTGCAGATTTTCACGCTCGTTCCCATTCGCAATAGTTATCCTATGCGAATGGGAACGAGCGTGGAAATATGTAGTGCCCTGCCCCCTTACCCCTACCCAAAAAGCCAACGTAAGAGAAAAAATACCCCAAATCCTGCACCTACAGAACTGTACATCATCAGTCAGGGTATGCAGTCACTTCCGAACTTTTTGGCAATAACAACAAAGGTGACAATCGCTGACACCCCGGAAATTATCATAAAAACAATATCTTGCATCCTGGAACCTATCCCTTAATCCGAACACCAGTTTTCTTTCGAAGACGAATCGATTGAGGCGTTACCTCAACCAGCTCATCATCATTAATATAGGCAATACAATCTTCAAGGGTCATATCAACAGGTGGAGTCAGCACCACAGATTCATCTGTTCCTGAGGCACGCATATTAGTGAGTTTTTTACCTTTTGCAGGATTAACAACCAAATCAGTACTCCGACAATGTTCACCCAGAATCTGCCCCTGATACATTGGAGACCCTGCACCCACAAACAGCTTACCACGATCCTGAAGATTAAACAAAGCGTAAGCAACAGATGTACATGGCTCTTTAACCACCAATACACCATTTACTCGATTAATTATGTCTCCAGCCCACGGGCCATACTCTGCAAAAACATAACTCATCATTCCCATACCTTTGGTATCGGTCATAAATTCAGAACGATATCCGAGTAAACCGCGAGTTGGAATTTTAAACCTCAGACGAGCCATACCATTTTGAGTGGTCATCTCTTCCATCTGGCCTTTCAGTTTACCAAGTTTTTCTATCACTGCCCCCTGAAACTGTTCATCAACATCAACAGTCAGGTCCTCATAAGGTTCAAGGGTCTTGCCATTTTCTTCTCTCAGGATAACTTGAGGCCGGGTAACCTGAAGCTCATAGTCTTCACGTCTCATGCTTTCGATAAGGATGGAAAGATGCAGCTCACCACGCCCGGATACCCGGAAACCAACTGCATCAGTCAGAGGTTCATACTGCAAGGCAACATCAGAAAGACATTCTCTCTTCAGGCGTTCTTCGATATGACGGGAAGTGACATAGCGCCCCTCTTTCCCTGCAAACGGCGAGTCATTGGGAATAAAGTTCATGGAGATGGTTGGCGGGTCGATATCAATCAACGGTAAGGGCTGGGGATCCTCAGCGTCTGTGAAAGTAACACCTACGGTCACGTCTTCCATCCCGGCAATTGCAACTATTTCACCAGTGCCTGCTGTCTCAGTGGATATTTTTTCATCACAGGAAAAACGATAAATTTTTGTGATACGAACCGGCTTAATGGACCCATCACGACGGGCAACAACAACTGGCTGATTAATAGACAAAGTGCCATTAACCACCTTGCCAATACCGAGTCGTCCAAGATAGGGGTTGTAATCAATGGTTCCCACCTGCATCTGTAAAGAGGCATCGGGCGAACCAACTGGTGGCGGAGTATGATCAATAATCATTTGAGAAATGACATGCATGTTGCCGCCATCCACAATTTCATCGGTGTGATCAGCCAGTGCATAGCCTTCCTTGGCAGAAGCATACACAACAGGGAAATCAAGCACATCATCAGGAGCGTTCAATTTCACAAAAAGATCAAAAACCTGATCAACAACCCAGTCACAACGGGCAGCAGGTTTATCTATTTTATTAATAACAACAATTACTGGAAGATGATTTTCAAGGGCCTTTTTCAGTACAAAATAGGTCTGAGGCATGGGGCCTTCCTGCGCATCAACAAGCAGTAATGCACCATCAGCCATTCGAAGAACGCGTTCAACCTGACCGCCAAAATCGGCGTGTCCGGGGGTGTCAATTATATTAATCCAATTATCCTTGTACTGATATGAACCGTTTTTGGCAGTGATGGTGATTCCGCGTTCACGTTCAAGATCCCCTGAATCCATCAAACGTTCAGCGACCCTCTCATTTTCTCTAAACATACCTGAATGTTTAAATAACTCATCAACGAGAGTTGTTTTGCCATGATCAACATGAGCGATAATAGCAACGTTTCGAATCTTATCCTGTTCCATCTTATGCCTCTTAAAAAGAAAAAAGCACCCAGCCATGTGCGGATGCTTTAAAATTGTTTCCATTATTTTCGGTCGGAAAATTACGCAGAATAACAAAACGTCACAGACTTGGCAAGGAAATTAAATCAAAAAGCATCCAGAATTTTTTTCCGGGCATTGGCAGATCGTTTAAGCACTGAAACAGCCTCATCGACATAGTCATAAACCTTTGCCTGTTTCCCTTTTGCCGGACGCATTATCCTTCCCAAAACCTGCAAAAGCCTGCCTTCAAAAGTGATGGGAGTAGTGAGAAACAAATTACTTAACCCCGGACAATCAAAGCCCTCTCCTATGAGTTGCAGGGTCGCAACCAGAACCTGAACCTGCCCGGATTGAACAGCCTCGACAATGTCTGCTCGCTGATCCTTAGAGGTTTGTCCGGTGAGCAACACCACATTAATTCCCTGAGCTTTCAGTCCCTTTTCAAAAACTTCACAGTGGTTAACACGATCCGATACAAGCAGTTGAATCCCACTGTTGTTCTTCCTGCTCGCGCAAACAACATCATTTATAATCTGCTGATTTCGTGCCTCATCTTTCACAAGTGCTGTGATCAAGGGCTGGTACTCCCCCTGGTAATGATACCTGAAAGTGGTTTTACAGCGAATAAGTTCAGGTTTCACTATGGCACCTGTGGCATGCAGTTCTTCCTGATTTACCTTATGAAACTGATCGCCCATATAAAAATAAATCAACTTCGTTAACCCTTCATCGCTGCGAAAAGCCGTGGCTGAAAGCCCAAGAAGATAATGACCGGGAAAACTGCTCACAATATCAGTAAAGAGTGCCGCAGGTACCCTATGGCATTCATCCACTACCAAATGTCCAAAATTCGGGATCAGCTCCTGTACCCGTTTTCTCGCGGTATTCACGATGGCAACAGTGATTGTTTGAATGTCAAAATGTCCATCACCTACAAGGCCTGCTGAAAATTGTAAAAATTCCTGTATACGTTCCTGCCACTGGTAGAGTAATTCTTTGGTATGAACAATAATAAGGGTGGGCTGTTTTCTTGCTGCGATAATAGCCAGCGCCATCACAGTTTTGCCGCTTCCGGTTCCTGCCTCCAGCACACCAAAAGATCGCTTTTCAGCGGCAAGCAATGCTGCGCTCTGATAAGGACGGAGCACTCCTTTAAACACGAAGTCGTCTTCGGGCAAAAGCAAACGCTTATCTGTTATTTTTGGGGTTTCATGCAGATATTCACGGCACAGCAACACTGCCTGATTGGCAAACCCTCTGGGAAAGCGTAAGCCATGGGGAACAGATTCATAATACTTTAACTTCGGCTTGAGTGTTTTCCCAATCCAGCGGCCATACTTCTTTGCTGATATATATTTAGGGTTATCAATGGTAAGACGATCTTTTATAACCTTTTCAAGAGCAAAGGGGATATCTTCAAGGAGACAGTCTGCTGCAATGGTAAGACTTGACATAGGCACACTTTTCAATTGATTATCTGCCGGGTCTGTGGCATTTTTATTACAAATATCTCACTCACACTTCCGACATATCTTTCATGCCAAACACACTCGCCCATATTGCAATACAAGCCCCATTGACACGGCTTGGGATGAAAGAAGCTCCACTGCAATGGATTGCAGTGGGTTGTATTATTCCTGACATCCCATGGATTGTCCAGCGTATTTTCACATATCTGCCAGGAATCGACACACTCAACCTGCGGCTGTACACAGTTACCCAGGCAAGCCTTGCTTATTGCCTTATCCTTTCCCTGGCACTTTGCATGCTGACCAGCAGGAGTAAACAGATATTCCTGGTTCTTGCTGCAAACAGCCTTTGTCACCTGCTACTCGATGCCGTTCAAAATAAATGGGGAAATGGAGTCAATCTCCTGGTTCCTTTTTCCTGGCACAGTACCAACTTTGAATTACTCTGGCCCGAGCATTTTTCAAGCTATTTTATTGCCTTTACAGGAATTATTGTTCTCATTTTTCTCTGGCCAAAAGCAATCCGAAGCAATCTCTTCTTACAACGACCAGATAAAACAAAAGCATTATGCGCCGCGGCCTGCCTCATTATCTATTTCAGCAGCCCATCCCTGTTCCTGAATACTGCCTATGCAGAAAACACTCATTACAGCCAGACACTGCACGACACAAGGAAAAGAGCCGGCAAAAGACTTGAAATAGACCGCGCCACATATAAGGCAGCAACAAATACTCTGGAATGTTATATTGATAAACAACTCAAGGTATCAAATCTACCAAAAATCCAATCAGGAACGATCTCCATTCGTGGACATTTTATCGACGAAGAAACAATTGAACTACAGGAATACCACCTCCATAGAAAATTTCGTGATTATGCGTCATACACGGGATTGTTTCTGATTCTGCTCCTCTGGGGCCACACATTTTATTATCAAAAATCTTACCATAGGGATATCAATGAAATCTAAAATACTTTTCGCTTCACTCCTGCTCTTACTACTCACAACCACACTCTCTTTTGCAACAACAAACAGGCAATCCATCAGTATGATCCTGCCAACCAGTATTATCAAAGAGGCAATTGCAAAGAGCCTTCCTCTGGATGTCCCCATTCATTCAAAAACATTACTTGGATCAATAGCTATCGACGAAATTAAAAATCTTCAATTTAAAGAAAACAAGCTTTCGGCCCATATCACATTAACCGGACATAAACTCAACATCGTGACCGCCATTGCAGGCCATAATCTCCGCATGAAAATCGGCTCACTCACCATGGGTTTCCAATGTGATGCCACCACACGTTTTGACAGGGCGAGCCAGACACTCTTTATAAAACCAGTTATCACAAACCTTCAATCAACAGATGAGAGCAAAACGAGTATCGCCTCAACAATTGCCCTGCTTTTCAACGACCAGGAATTTCCACTCCAGATTAAAAAACTTCAACCCATCGTAACTGATACGGGAAAGAAGATTTTAAACATCTCCATGAACATAACAGGCATCAACCTGCGCCCCGACAGTCTGTTGTTGAGTATCAGCCCCATAATCAAGACCACACCAAAAAAATAATACCCTCTTTACCTGAATCAAACAGTGTTATTCCCCGTATAGTTATTATACTGTTTTAACGATTAAATTGTTTTTCACTGTACTGAACAGATCATAAATACTTTCAACAAATGAATCTGCCCCTTAATGGCATCGTTTCTTTGTTAACTGATTATTTAAATTGACTATGCAGCCATTACAGCACCTTACCTGGATCCTTCCTGAAAAGTTTTTACTTCCAGATCTGGAAGAGCTTCTTTCCAAACACTTTACGGTGCAACTGGGATCCATGATAAAAAGCAAACGGATCTGGTACGACAGCTTTGACTGGCGCCTTTTTCGAAAAAAACAGCGGCTCACCCGTGAAGGAAATAACTGGTTCCTTGAAGATTTCCAGGGCCGTCTATTGGCAAGCCTCACAAGTCGAAAAAAATCGTTCCGTTTTTCCTGGCAGTTTCCCGACTCCCCTCTTCGAAAAGCTCTTAAAAAACCACTGGATGTTCGGGGAATTAATCAAATTGCTGCCGAAGAGCTCGATTTCTGTCCTATAAAGATATACAACAGCGATAAAAAGATTGTTGCCTTTCTAACCATCCAGCAATCAACAAACAGTCAGAATAAAGGACAGCAAACCACCGTACAAATGAAGGAAGTACGTGGCTATGGCAAATGGTTTAAACGGATTGCCAAAGTTCTAAAGGACTCTGGTGCTATACGACTTAACAGTATCGCTGATCTGTTCCCCTTTGTTGTTGAGGGAACCGGTCGCAAACCCCTTGATTACAGTTCCGGGTACGATGTCCCGCTGACTCCTGCAATGAAGAGCATTGAGGCCAATCGGCAGATATTCGCAGCGCTTCTCGCCAGTATGCACCAAAATGAAAAAGGCATTATAAAGGACTTTGATTCGGAATTTCTCCATGATCTGCGGGTGGCAGTACGAAGAACCCGTTCAGCTCTGACCCTTCTCAAAGGGGTTCTTGCAACAGATGTAACGGAACGTTTCAAAGAGGATTTCCGTTTTATTGGTCAGATTACCGGCCCGGTTCGTGACTTGGACGTTTATTTGCTAAACGAGGAGAGCCACAAAGATTGCGTCCCGAAACGACTCCAGCAGGGATTAAGTTATTTTTTTGATGTTCTTGCAGAAAAAAGAAAGGAAGAGCAACGACAACTTGTAGTATCTTTGCGCAGCAGACGTTACCAGCAAATTCTTACAGACTGGTCTCAACTTCTAGAAAGAGAAGACACCCTCCCGGCAGGAATAAAAAGCGATATTCCCATTGGCATTCTTGCCGGAAAAATCATACACAAACGATTTCGCAGAATAATACAGGATGGCAGTAAAATTCATAAAAGCACACCGGATCAGGAACTGCACAGACTCCGTATCCAGTGCAAAAAACTCCGCTATTGCCTGGAATTTTTTGCAACCCTCTACGAACCGCAACATATGAAGCAATTTATTCGGCAGCTCAAAATGCTACAGAACAATCTTGGAGATTTCAACGACATCTCTGTACAGCAGGAGATGCTTGAAGATTATCTATCATCCCTCAGACCCGGTTCCAGAAAATCACAGGAACAGGCAGCATCCATCGGAGGATTGATGACAGATCTTGCCACACAGCACGATTGGGTTCGAGCTCACTTTGAAAAAGCCTTTACCCATTTCTGTCGTCCACAAAACATGAAACTTTACCGGGAAACTTTTGATTGACCCAGGAGCTTGTCCGAGAATAGGCATTTCGTTCAAAGTCGAAGAATTTTTGAAAAATAAGCACAGCCATACATTTGATATTGCGAGCATTATTTTTTTGACAATTCTGAAGAGTTTGGGAGGAAGGGCATTCTCGGACAGCCTCCCAGGGCAATTTGAACCAATGAGGAAGCCATGACTGTTCTCGCTGTATATAATATTAAAGGTGGTGTTGGCAAGACTGCCACCAGTGTCAATTTGGCCTATCTAGCGGCCAGGCACGGGAAAAAGACCCTGCTCTGCGATATGGATCCCCAAGGATCCGCAAGTTACTATTTTCGGATAAAATCACCTAAAAAGTTCAGTGCAGAAAAACTGTTAAAAGGTGGTAAGGGAATATTTCGAAGTATCCGTGGTACCGACTACCGGAATCTTGATATGCTGCCTGCAGATTTCACCTATCGTAATCTTGATCTGGCCCTTGACGGCTATAAAAAATCTGACAGACGCATCAGTAAAGTTCTGAAGCCATTAGTCCGTGAATATGACGTGATTTTTCTCGATTGCCCACCAAATATCACCCTATTCTCTGAAAATATATTTGAAGCAGCAGATCTTCTTCTGATTCCATTTATCCCCACAACTCTATCACTACTCTCTTTTGAAAAGCTCCTTGATTTTTTCAAACAAACCGGGATTAATCGAAAAAAGCTCTACCTGTTTTTCTCCATGGTTCAAAAACAGAAAAAAATGCACATGGAGATGATGACCCGATTTTCCGGGCGTAAAAGGGTTCTAAAGCAACACATCCCCTTTCTTGCTGATGTGGAGAAGATGGGCATTCATCGGAAACCGGTATTGGACACAGCACCTGCATCTCCTGCTTCAAAGGCATATACATTTTTATGGCATGAACTCGAAAGAGTGCTCGCAAAAAGATCCTTGCTATAAGGAACAATACAGAGCCAAGAGGACTAACCGGGAATCAAAAGGCGGGAAGAGGAGAAACACTCCTGAGAAAAAGGGGACTCAGCAGACAACATTCGAAATCAGCAGTTATTTCTTCTAGGAGCCTGTCCGAGAATGCCCTTTTGCCCAAACTCTTCAGAATTGTCAAAAAATAATGCTCGCAATATCAGTCATATGGCTGCGCTTATTTTCTGAAAATTCTTCGATTTTGAACA
>CAMZLK010000138.1 GCA_947311475.1 uncultured Desulfocapsa sp. | reverse complement strand
CGTTGCTCTCCTCATGCCTTGAAAACCTACTTACACGAGCTTGCGAGTGGTGAAGATAAAGGTAGATGAAAGGAGCAATTTGAAAGAAATGTACAGATTTTAATTTGGAGAGATTCCGGTAGAATTAAGGGCACGACAACACCACCTATCCCTTCCATCATCAAATCAGTAATTATCAGATCATATTTTTTATCAAGCATCCCTATGGCAGTTTTTCCATCCTTCGCGATATCCACCACATATCCCTCATCCAGAAGATCCCGCTGTAGACTTACCCTAATAATCTCTTCATCATCAACAATTAGTATATTTTCTTCTGCCATAATCTCATGTTCCTATTGCCCAGGTAATACAGGCAAACTAAAGGTAAAAGTAGTTCCTTTTCCAGGTTCAGATCGAACACACAATTCACCACCATGACTTGCTATAATACCATGGGATACAGACAATCCCAGTCCAGTTCCTTTCACGGCGGGTTTAGTGGTAAAAAAGGGTTCAAAAATACTCCCCATATCCTTTTTTTGAATCCCTATGCCATTGTCACTGATGCTGGTACGACATTTCTCATCTTTTACTTCTGTTCGGATACGAATAACCCCACCTGTAGAATGAACGGCTTCTTTACTGTTTTTCAACAGATTCAAAATAACTTGTTTAATCTGGTCTTCAACCCCAACAACTACCATGGATTCATCAACGAAGGTTTTAATTACAGTAATTTGCTTTGTGGACAGCTCTTTTTTTAAGAGTAATAACATTTTATTAATTGATTTATGCAAATCAAATTTTTCTTTAATTCCACTGGTAGGCCGATTAAATGACTGTAAGTCCCGAATAAGCCGTTTCATTCTATTACACTCAGCTATTGCCATAACCAGAAACTCCTGATTACTGTCACCTTCCACACTCTTTCGTTGTATTCGACTTAATACATTCGTAACTCCACACAAAGGGTTATTAAACTCATGGGCAATGGATGCTACAAGCGAGCCAATGGCGCTCAATTTCTCAGCCTGAACAAGCTGTTTTTGTGTAGCCTTTATTTCCCGAGTCTTTTCATCCACCATTTGCTGTAGATTATCATTAAGTTCTGCCAACTCTCTGGTGCGGGCTTCTATTACCAAATCTTGTTCATAATAGGCAGTCTCAAGTTTTTCCTGACTCAACTCCCGATTTTTCTCAAACATAAAAGAGAACAAATAAACAGTGATAAAAGAGGGAATAAAGCGAAGAGTAAAGCTTAAGGTGTAAACATCAACAACTGTAGAACGACAGTCATAAATCAGAAAAAGAACGGCAGGTAAAAACAGAAGGAAAGATGCAATACTGCCAGCCTTTGCCCCCATCAGAAAAAGTGCAATAAGAGGGTATGTGTAGTACCACACAAATCCCGAGGAATCCACACCACCAGTAATAAAAACATACACGTAAAGAGTGCCCATCAAAATACAGCTTAAATAACAACAGAGAACATAATTCCCGTTAAAACGCATAAAGCCAAGGAGAGCAATCAGAAGCAGAACTGTCAAAAAATCTACCACACCCAGGATAATCGCATTTTGCATAAAAGCAATGGTTCCGAGGAGTATCAGAACACTAATTCCTACAGTTGCAAGACTAAACATTAATGACGCCTTGCGAACAGCCTCAGCATCACCCTTGTCTACACACGAATAAACAAGATTATAGAAAAGGTACCTACTTTTTTTAAATATTCTAAGCATACAGTCTTGTCACCTTTCCCCTAAAAAATTATACGGTCAGGGTCTTAGAGCTTTAAGGAGTTCTCGACCAGGCTTGCCATCAGGTATCATCCCCTGTGCCTGCTGAAAAGCCTTAATCCCTTTTTTCGTATTGGTACCGAGATTGCCATCAATTCCTCCGGAATAATAGCCTTTGGCCTTGAGTAGCTTCTGGAGTTCAAACTTTTCATCAACAGAAAGTGAACCTGGAGGCCGTGGCCAGTCTTGAATCAGTCCCTTCTTTCCTGAAAGTCTGTCTGCAAGGAGCCCAACAGCGAGTGCATAGAAATCTGAATTATTATAGCGCTTGAGAACGAAGAAATTTCGAAGCATTAGAAAACCAGGGCCCTTATCACCACCGATCATTTTCAATTCTGCCTTTTCTTGCAAATATTCGAAGGCTTTACCGTCTGGACGAACAAAACCAAGTTTTTTCCATTGGGAAAGAGTTTTGGTTGTCCCTTTTAACTTCGCCCCATTCTGAGGAATTTTCACTTCATAGCCCCAGGGTTTTCCAGTCCGCCATTTGTTTTTATGAAGCAGATTAGCAGCTGTCGCCAAAGCATCTGGAATAGAATTCCAGATATCACGGCGTCCATTACCATCCATATCCACAGCATAGGCAAGAAAGCTTGTCGGGATGAACTGGGTATGCCCCATGGCACCAGCCCAGGAGCCGTTAAGCTCCTCAAGGCTCACATCTCCTGCCTGCACAATTTCAAGTGTGGCAATGAGCTGGGAACGTGCATATTTCTGCCGCCGTTTATCAGCATAGGCAAGGGTAGCCAGGGCCTTGGGGACATAGTAAAGACGGGAACTGCGAAGAAGAGCTGCTCCGTAGCTTGTTTCCATGGACCAGATAGCAAGAATAACAGGAGCATCTACTCCAAACTTTAGCTCTACCTGTTGTAGAAGATCCCCATACACACCTGCCATGATGCGGCCGTCATCGATGGAGCGCGGATTGACACGCGCATCCAGATAATCCCAGATTCGGGTGGTAAATTCCGGCTGATATTCTGCCTTTTTCAGGACTTCTGCATACGGCTCTGTCACATCAGCAAAAGCTTGTTCATAGGTGGAATGTGTAATTCCTTTCTCTGCAGCCTCTACATAAAAAGCAGCCAGAAACTCCTTGAAAGACTGGTGCTCAACGGGTACTGCTCCATCCACAACAACAGGCACAGCAAAAAACAAACAACTCAATAGCATTGCTCGACCAGCTAATTTATTCAAATAATACATAAGGCTCGTTATATAAAAGTTTAATCTTTGTATTTCAATTCATTATTATAGCATAGTTCGCGGTATCTGTAACAATCTGTAGTGTGGTCATTCACCATCCCAATTGCCTGCATAAAAGCATAACAGATGGTGCCACCCACAAATTTAAAGCCACGCTGCTTCAACTCCCTGCAGACAAGCTCAGACAAAGGTGTTGCAACCGGAATTTCTGCCAGATCTGCCCAATGGTTTTGAATGGGGGTACCATCGACAAACTTCCATAAGAAACTATCCAATGTTTCCCCTTTTTCCAGCATTGCCAGATATGATTTTGCATTTTCGATAAAGGCATTCACCTTCAGTTTATTGCGAACAATACCTTTGTCCTGTAGCAGAACTGCAATTTTTTTATCATCATAGCGGGCAATCTTTTCAACATCAAAGGTATCAAATGCTTTACGATAATTATCTCTTTTTTTCAGGATTGTAATCCAACTCAACCCAGCCTGTGCCCCTTCAAGACAAAGGAATTCAAATAATTCCTGTTCATCGTGTAGAGGGACTCCCCATTCATTATCATGGTAGTCCAGATACAAGGGATCTTCTCCACACCAGCTGCATCTTTTTTTCATTGAGATCTCACTCCTGAACAAATCAGACGTTAATGTCCGAAAACCGCCAGCCATATAACTAATGATACGCTAAGGTATATTTTATGAAACCACTCAGCAATGCCGACTACAAAAAAATAATCCAACGTAGAGACCCTCGATACGACGGCCGTTTCTATTGTGGCGTTACAACCACAATGATCTATTGCAGACCGACTTGCCCTGCGAAACCAAAATTCAGAAACATCGTGATCTTTAAAAGTCCCAGTGCTGCGGAAAAGGCAGGATATAGAGCATGCCTAAGGTGTCGCCCAGATCTGGCACCGGGGTGCAAAAAACTTGATGCAGGAAAAAATTTCGTTTCTAATGCTTTATGTTTAATCGAAGAAAACACCGGTGGCAATCAAAGTGTGGAGATGCTGGCCCATGTTCTTGGGTTGTCAGCTCGCCATCTACGTAGGATATTTGAGGAATATTTAGGCGCATCACCCATTGAAATCATGCAGACACAGAAACTGCATCTAGCAAAACAGCTCATCCAGGAAACAGACAAACCCATTGGAGAGATTGCTTATGCCACGGGTTTCAACTCTATAAGAAGATTTAACGAAGTCTTTAAAACCACTTATAAAGTGCCACCTTCAGAATTCCGCAAAAAGAAAACTAAACATGCTCAACAAAAAGACACAATACTCTTAAATATAATAATACGAAAGCCGTATGACTTCAAAAGCGTTCTCTCCTTTTTAAAGAGACATGCGGCTTATGGCATCGAGAAGGTAGGTAATACTTACTACGAACGATATACTCCAAACAAGAAATCGTATTCAACCCTAACTGTCACAATAAATACAGCGCAGGATGCATTGCAACTGAAATTGATGGGCTGTGAGCTGAATCAAATTTGTAAAATCCTGGTGAAAGTTAAACGGCTGTTTGATGTGGATCACAATCCTGCTCATTTACCAGAATCCATCTCATCCAAACAGGCTGGACTCAGGGTTCCTAGAAGTTTTGATCCGTTTGAGGTAGCTGTTTCCATCATCCTGAGCCAATTGATTTCGGTAAATCAGGCGTCCCAAAAACTCTCAGAACTCATTCAGCGATTTGGAACAGCCATTAACAACAAAACAATCTATGCTTTTCCGACTGCTGCAACATTGATGAACGCGGAGATCGAAACAATTGGCATTACAAAAAGCAAAGCCAATGCAATCAGAACATTATCCGCCATGGTTGATGCTGGAACTCTGCAATTTAGTTACAGCTCTGATGTCTTAGAAACCAGAAAATGTTTACTTTCAATAAAAGGCATTGGCCCATGGACCACCGAAATGATCATGATGCGCTGCTTTAATGATGCTGATGCTTTTCCGGAAAGCGATCTTATTATTAAAAGAGCACTGGAACAAAAGCTGGTCGATGAAACCCTTTGGCAAACAAACCATTCTTACCTCACACATTATATTTGGAATGAATTTGCCCTTTCCCTTTCAAATCGGAAAAATTTATGACAATTTGCTACCAGAAAATACAAACTCCTGTAGGTTTGATCCTTATTGCTGCAGATGATGTAAACTTACGGGCGATCACATTTGACCGAAATGAGGCAAACATACGAAACTCCTTGATCGACTTTAAGCATAAAAGCAACAAAATAATACAGCAGACAGAGCGACAGCTCCATGAATACTTCGCAGGAGAACGAACTGAATTTAATCTTCCTGTTATCTTCAGGGGTACTAGGTTCCAGAAGAAAACATGGCGGGCTTTATTAACAATTCCCTATGGAGAAACACGCTCCTATTCGGAGCAGGCGCACCTGATTGGGAATCCGAAAGCTGTGCGGGCAGTTGGTAGAACAAATGGACTCAATCCCATTGGTATCGTTGTACCCTGCCATCGGGTAATAGGAAAATCCGGTAAATTAACAGGGTATGCAGGAGGGCTTGATAAAAAAAAGTTTCTGTTGGATCTGGAAAGAAAAAACAAAAAATAACAGCTCCAATATAAACTGAACAAAGCGAAGAAACATCAAAATCTATCATGCTCTATTCATTCCGCTTCACATATTCAGCAATGGTTCTAAATCTCGGTGCAACTCAGTTAACCACTCGTCATAAGCCTGTTTTTCGTTAGCTTTTGCAGAAAATTCCATTTTTTTAGCCAACTCACCCGGTTTAGTCATACCAAGGTTTATCAATGTCCCTTTGAGCTTATGCGCGGCCTGAGCAATGTCGGTGTTATTATTATTGAGGCAGGCCTCAGCAAGAACTTCAAGCCCTTCCTGAACACTGGTAGCCGATGTTGACAACAGCGATTCAATCTGGGTGGGACTAAATGAATACATTTCTTTAAGGTGTGTTCTGATCTCAGCGAGACTATTTTCTCCATTTACCTGAGAATCTTCTGGCGCTGAATTTGGCTTCTGCATCGCTACAACAGGTGAGACAACAGACTCTTCATTACTGGAAGAATCTTCTTCGTATTCTGTGCTTTTAATTACTCGTTCCAGGGCCAGATACATATCCTTTCCACGGATTGGTTTTCCCAAATGATCATCCATTCCAGCCTCGAGGTATTTTTGCCTGTCTGATTGAAAAACATTTGCAGTTAAGGCAATAATAGGAGTATGAGTTCCACGTATCTTCGCATGGAGTTGTTTAAGGAGCAGCTTTTCATATTTGCTTTCCCGGGGAATGGTTTCCCGTTCACAGCCACGTATAAAACCGGTGGCTGTTACTCCGTCCATCTTGGGCATTTGTATATCCATGAAAATACAATCAAAATGATACATGGAAAGTATTTCCAATGCCTGTAAACCATTACTGGCTGTTTTTACCCGGTGTTTATCCTGGCTCAGGAACATTTCAGCCACATCACGATTTACGTTGTTATCATCGACCACAAGAATATCAAGTAGCCGTGTTTTTCCTTTTCTCTGCTGCCCGACCTGATTGACAGGACGTGCTACTAATTGACTCTTGTCACCTATTTCAAGAGGAATATTAAAATAAAAGGTGCTCCCTTTATCCTCGGCACTCTCCACTCCGATCGTCCCTCCCATCAAAGAGCACAGTTTTCTACAGAGTGCAAGGCCAAGGCCGGTTCCCCCAAATTCTCTCGTTGTTGACACATCTGCCTGTGAAAAAGAGTCAAAAACAATCTTCTGTTTTTCCGGCGCAAGACCAATACCGGTATCAATCACACGGCACTGCAAAATCACACTGCCATCCTGCCCATTTTCACAACCCATAACCATAGAAACAGATCCATTCTGGGTAAACTTGATGGCATTACTCAACAAATTTGTACAAACCTGTGTCAGACGGACTTCATCACCTATCAAGACATCAGGAACAGTTTCATCAGCAGTACATTGCAGCTCTATACCCTTATTTCTGGATTGAGTAATAAACATACTTTGCAGTTGATCAAGTAATACCCTTGGCATAAAAACAACTTCTTCCAATTCAATTTTATCCGCCTCAATTTTCGAGAGATCAAGAATATCATTGAGCAACATTAGTAGATAATCAGCTGACTCCTGAGCCGTTTCCATAAACTGTTTTTGCTTAACCTCGTCCAGTTTTTTATCGTGCAAAAGCTCTAGTGATCCAATAATTCCATTTAAGGGAGTCCGGATTTCATGGCTCATATTGGCAAGAAATGAGCTTTTCACATGGCTTGCATGTTCTGCCAGACTTTTTGCTTCCTGCAGTTCTTTTTCTGTTTGTTTCAGTGCAGAAATATCGGTTACCATAACAAAAGAACCGCGCTTATTCCCCTTTTCATCCAGTAAAGGGGTTGCATTGAAAAGGCAAGGAATAAAAGTTCCATCAAGTCGTGCAAGTTCAATCTCATACTCAGTGGATAGCAGGCTCTTTCCCTGATGTATTTGTTTATGGATACTCGTCTTGTTTGGTATTCCTACGAAATCCATGATTGACTTTCCAACAAAATCGCTAACTTTACCCCCTAGGATCTCAGCCATTCTTGGGTTGATTTCACGTGTTATCATCTCATTATCAACCCGCCAGAATCCTTGAAACGATGTTTTGAGAATAGTTTCAAGTCTATCATGCATCTGTTTCAGGCCTTTGGTGCGGTTGCGGACTACCGCATTAAATTGATTGCTATATTCTTTTTTTTCACGCTTCAACTCTTGAAGCTGCGAGGACATTTCATTTATTGTTTTTGTCAGCAACCCAATCTCATCTTCAGATGAGACCTCTATATGAGCCCCAAAATCTCCTTTATTTATCCGACCTGCCACCTTTGACAAATTAGACAGTGAGGCTGTCATCTTTCTTGAAATAACAAATATTCCAAAACTGGCCAGGCAGCTTACTATCACCCCCCAGATCAAGTTGTAATAGACAACTTGAGAAGTATTTTGTGGCATTAATCCGGCAAAAGAACCAGTATCAGTTGTGGGGTCTTGGACTTGCAGGAAAATCGTAGCCAGAATGACTAAACTCACAGCGACAAATACTATAATAGTAATAAAATAATGGAGCTTTCTGGAAAGGGTAATTGTCAATTTGGGGGATTGACTGGAATTGTCTTTGAGATGATCAGACAGTAACTTGTTATTTTCACCCATAATATGATTTATAAAAACAATGCGTTACGAGCAGACCAACCTGTCATGGTCAAAAGTTGCTATGTTGGTGCTTAGATTTTATTTTCTACCTTACCAGAATCATCAAATCTTTCAACCACCGTGAGCCAAAGATCTTCCTGACGCAGAAAGCTCTCCACAACAACAGGATCAAAATGCCTCCCGCCTCCTTTTACAATTTCTGATTTCACAAAGTCATGTCCAAAACTTTCTTTATAACAACGCTTACAAATCATGGCATCATACACATCTGCAATAGCCATTATTCGAGCAGCAATTGGAATATCATTTCCCAGTAAACCATAAGGATACCCACTACCGTCCCATTTTTCGTGATGGTGCATAGCTATATCATAGGCTACTTGCAGGTAGTCGGCTCCGGTTTTATCGTAAAGCTCCAATAAGAGATCTCCCCCCAAAGTGGTGTGGCTTTTCATAATCTCAAATTCTTCAGTGGTCAGATGTGCGTGTTTGTGAAGGATTTTATCAGGTATGACCACTTTCCCAATGTCATGCAAAGGACTGACTTGAGAAATCTCAAGGGCAAATTGGCCGGAAATGCCAAGTTCCGGTTTCATTTTCACAAGGTCATTGGTCAGGATTTGTGTGTATACCTTTACCCGCTCAAGATGAAACCCTGTTTCCTGGCTGCGATACTCAGCCATTTTAGCCATGGAAATGATAAATTCATCCTGGCTTTCCAGACGGAGAAGCCGGGAGGCACCGTCAAGACGCAGCTGCAATTCTCGGGGAACAACAGGTTTGCTGACATAATCATTTGCACCAAGATCCAGTGCTTTTATGACACTTTCTTTTTCACCTGCCGAAGAAGCAACTAAAATATATGTGTATCTTCGTTCCTCTGTACGAATTTTTCGTATCAGCTCAAAGCCATCCATTTCAGGCATATTTAAATCAGTGAGAACCAGACGAATATCAAGATTATCTTTGAGGATCTGATAGGCCTCGACACCATTATCTGCCTCAAAAATTTCATAGTTGTACGCATCCAGCACCATCTTGAAGAATAAGCGCTGAGCGCTGTCATCATCAACTATTAAAATTTTATTATGTTTCACGCTGATTGCCATTACAGTGAAATTAGAAGATAAACAGCCCCATACACTTGTCTAGAATACCATTAAAGTACCCTCTTTTTCCATAATAATCCCAGAGAACAGAAAAAACTAACCAAACAATTACAACGTATATTCAATCCAGAAGTGCCAAACGAACACCAAAAGCTAAAAAAAGAGTTCCTGTCAGCCCTTTAAGAAAACGGGGCAGAAAGCTCATTCCTTGAAGTCTTTTTGCCATAAATGCTGTCAAGAGGGCAAACAAAACATTCACAACGGTTCCATTTATATTAAACAAAAAGCCAAGAAAAAGAAAGCTTAAGGCAGGGTGTGGGGCTGTTGGAGAAACAAACTGCGGGAGAAGAGCCATAAAGAACAGAGCAACTTTCGGATTTAAAACATTAATGAGGATTGCCTGCTTGAAGATGCTTATACGTGGCAGAATTCTACCCAACTGCGTTCCTGAACGTTCCTGATGTCTCAATCCAAGAAGAATGGTACTGCCCAGATACATTAAGTAGGCAGCACCCAGATACTTGACCACAGCAAATGCAACGGATGAAGAAAGCAGTATCATGGACAAACCAAAAGTCGCAGCCAGTACATGAACAATGCAGCCAGTGCCAATACCGAGTGCTGCAACAACTCCTGCTCTTTTCCCCTGGACAATGCTACGGTTAGTTATATAAAGAAGATCCACTCCAGGGGTAATATTTAACAGCAATCCTGCAATGATAAAAAGCCACAGATCTGTTACGCCAAACAATTCCATATTATAAATTTCCGTGCCTCGAATATGAAGGTTTTTCCAAGTCCATCCTGTTTTTGACCTTTTTACGAGGTCATCATAGTTTACAGGTCATCATACTTGGATTATCTGCTTTCAAGTATTACTTTCTCAACAGCGGGGCCCACCTTTTCCCAGTCAACGCAAGGTCTTGAAAAAGATTGAATATGAACCAGCGGACAGCCAAAAGCCGCATCATCAATGTAAATATTACCGTATGCTTTAGGACTGCTGGTCCAGGAGTCCTGGCTGGGGTTTCTATTTACGCCGAACAGTTGAATATTATTCTTTTTAAAATAATCAACAGCATCGGTCAAGAAATCCTGACCGTCACCATCATCTGAACGCATGGTAAACAGAATCAGTCTTGCCCCAAGCTCCACCCAGCGCTGCATCCAATCAATTGCCAGCGGGACAGGGGCACCAATATAAGGATACCGGTGATCAACGACCGTTCCATCAAAATCTATGCAGATGTACATTTCTATTCTCGCTATAACTTTTAAATTCTCATAAAACACCAGGGTTCCGGAAAACAATAATAACGTGCCCAGAAACAATATTTCAGAAAGATGTTCCTCATGAATAATCTCTCGAAATATGAGGAAACAATGGATTCTAGGAGCTTGTCCGAGAATAGGCATTTTAGTCAAAATCGAAGAATTTTTGAAAAATAAGCACAGCCATATATGTGATATTGCGAGCATTATTTTTTAACAATTCTGAAGAGTTTGGGAAAAAGGGCATTCTCGGACAAGCTCCCAAACGATGGTATTATTGTCTTAGGTACATCAGGAATAGAAAAATGACAAGGCCGTGAAAACCATGGGCATGAGGCAGGAAGAACCAAATGCCCGGAATAAAAATAATGATTGATTATTTCCAGAATTCAAAAAGCTCTTGAATTCCTTTTTCAGCAAGGCTGGTCATGGACAGAAAAGTCTCAGAACTAAACGGGGCACCTTCCGCGGTGGACTGGATTTCAATCCAACGTCCATCACCACTCATAACAAAATT
>CAMZLK010000137.1 GCA_947311475.1 uncultured Desulfocapsa sp. | reverse complement strand
AATTTGAGCACAGCCCCTTTTGAGATCAGTTTACGAATAACTTTGTCGAGCTGATTCATATCGTTATCAATTTTACCATAATATCGGACCTCTCCATCACGACCTTCATCAGCGATACCAATTGAGATTGACTTTTTGTGGACATCTAAGCCGAAATATTTTATTGTTTTTTCCATGACTTGCCTCCTTGATTTTGGCTCTGAGTTGAGTGTTATTGCTTTCAACATCACCCACGTTAGCAAGGTAGGCAGGTCTATTCTCTTGTGTTAACCATTATATCTAGATAAAAATCTGAGGAATAAAAGAAAATAAGAACATTGATTATTCTCAAGCCGGGTGATATCCCTATAATGGATACATTTTAAATTCCTACGAAGAGATTGAAACAATTGAAAGGTTGGAAAACAGAGGGCCTTTTTCTGAA
The DNA here is from genome assembly GCA_947311475.1 of uncultured Desulfocapsa sp. Lineage (GTDB taxonomy): Bacteria > Desulfobacterota > Desulfobulbia > Desulfobulbales > Desulfocapsaceae > Desulfocapsa. Next base: position 5,455 of record CAMZLK010000137.1, on the reverse strand, counting down.
AATTCTCAGGATTGTATCTTTGTTGCTGATGAAGTGAGTAAAATTATTGATATTGTTATGGATGGAAATATGAATATTGAAGCACAGGCAGGTAAAGGAACCAAGGTGATCCTGGAGGTTCCTTTGCACGGGGGGTAAGTGGAAATATGGTTGTTGTAAGCAGGGTTCTCTTTTTGCTCCTTATTCTATTTTTAAATGCCACTGTACCGGTTTTTGGAGAGGACGTGCCTGTTGTTGAGTTTGATTCTAACAGTACAAAAATTGATCTAAAATCTTATATACAAATTTTACCTGACCCTGATCAAAATTTTAGCCTATCCGATGTTGTAAATGAGAAAAGTGCTAAATTTCAATCGGTTGCTGAAATAGGTAACAGCTTCGGGTTCTCAACAGCAGCATACTGGGTAGTTTTTTCATTGCATATGGGGCAGGAGCTACAGCACGACATCTTCCTGCAACTGGAGTATCCTTTATCTGATCATGTCGCAGTTTTTATACCCGATGGTGTTGGTGGCTATATCTCAAAGGTAACGGGTGATTCCTTACGTTTTACCCAAAGGGAGGTGAAGCATCGAAGCTTTCTTTTTCGTATACCTGCACACAAAAGTGTTGAGACTCGTCAATATTATGTGCGGATTCAGTCGGATGGTGCTACTCAGATAGCCTTGTCTCTGTGGAAAACTGAGACATTTATTGAATACGTGGATGGCAACAATTTACTTCTCGGTATCTACTATGGGATTATGCTGTTGCTGATGTTTGCTGCATTTGGTTCCTATGTTAAATTGAAAGACACAATTTTTCTTTTTTTCGCTCTCTATCTTTTTAGTTACCTCCTGTTTCAATTTTCAGTGAATGGATTTAGTTATCAGTACCTTTGGCCGGAATTACCATGGTTTACCAGTCGAGCCACTGCTGCTTTTATTGGTGTTTTTGTTGTAAGCGGAGCATTCTTTTCAGGGAGCTTTTTGCAGGTATGGGGTGGGCGACATCCCCGAGTTAAATTACTTCTTATTGGATTGATTGTTCTGGGTGCTGTTGGGGCACTTTTGTGCCTGTTTGGGGATTTTCGCTTTGCCCTGCAACTCTCTGCAGTTGCCGGGCTTTCCATGCCACCCATTGTGCTGATCGCAACGATAAGCTCTCTTAACGCTGGATATAAACCAGCACGATACTTTCTTGCAGCATGTTTTGTGTTTCTTCTTGGCGTTTTTGTGACTGGATTACTTTATATTGGGTTGCTTCCGCATACGGGGTTTACCCAAAATGCCATGCAGATTGGTTCCGTTGTTGAGGTCGTTTTGATTGGCTATGCGCTCCTGGACAGAATTGAATTATTGCGTATTGGGAAAGAAGAGGCAACGGTTCAGGCCAATGAATACCTGCGACAGCTAAATGAAAGACTGGAAATACTGGTTGCTGAGCGAACCAGAAAATTAAAAGAAAAGAACAAAAAACTAATAAAGATTGCAGTACAGGATGGCATGACAGGTCTCTTGAACCATAAAGCTTCGCTGGATTTTTTGAAGTTGCGTGAAAGTTCCGCAAAGCGCTATGGGAAAAATCTTGCTGTGATTATGCTTGATATTGATCGTTTTAAACGCATTAATGACAGGTTTGGGCATCCGGCAGGGGATAAGGTAATCATTGCGATTGCTGCAACTCTCAAAAGTACGCTTCGTGAATCCGATGGTTGCGGGCGTTACGGGGGGGAAGAGTTTTTGCTGATACTTCCAGAGTTGGGCGTACAGGACGTGTGTTTTCTTGCCGAACGAATCAGAAAAAAGATTGAGGAACTGAAGATTTTTGAAATAGATAATCTTCCTGTGACAGCAAGTTTAGGCGTTGCTGTGTTTAACCCGTTAATGCCCGATGAAAATTTGATTAGTCTTGCAGACCGGGCATTATATGAAGCTAAACATTCAGGGCGCAACCGGGTGGTAATTGCGGACTCCGGTCAAGGGGTGAAGTGATTTGGCGTCGTGGCCAAAAGAGTAACAACTTTATGGCAAAGGCATATTTTCTCGGACTTGCAACCGAGTGAATATCAAGCTTGATAAACTCGTAAAAAGGTCGAAAACAAGATGGACTTGGAAAAACCTTCATATTCGAGGCACGGAAATTTCTTATCTTTTCGGCGTACTAGGGTACGTTGAAAAGATAAGAAATTTGCAGTAACGAAGAAGATGAAGAGTTTTTACGAGCCCATCAAGCTTGAATATTATGTGTTTTTGATGGGTATCAACAGTGCTTGGAGAGATAAAAACCCCTTAATTTCCATAATTTCATCTATTGCTGTGTTTATTTTTCAAAAATTCTTCGATTTTGACCAGGTAGCGAGGAACGAGGCTCCGAAATGCCTATTCTCGGACAGGCTCCTAGAGAGTGGAAAGATACTCTTTAATCTTTTTTTCAATCTGCCTCTCAACCTCATCCCCTAAAAAATGGATCTTGACTACTTCTTTAAACAGACAGGTGCCTATGCTGCATTCAATGCAGCCTATTTCAAAATCACTTAAAATTTCGCCAATCTTTGGATGTTTTTTAATAACGTCTATTATTGGTGTGTCTCCAATGTCACCCGGAAGTTCCACGGTTCTACTCCTTTATCAATGGCTTATGTCGTTGCAAAGACAATAAGCCAATTATATTTGTATTCGGATAGATCCAATACTTAATCAAGCAGGACTTTCTGCCCTTCAAGTTTCTGAATCCGTGAGATTTCCTGTGTTACTTCCAGGACACCCATGTATTCATCATCGTCATCAAAGACGGGGAAGTAGCGGATCAGAACTTTTTCATCACGAAAATCGATCCAGAATTCTGCTGTGTCCATGGTCCTGTTTTTAAAACTTTCAACGATTTTGAGAACGGTGTCAACCGATTTCTCAGGGTGACACTTATGCACCTTGCGGCCAATAACCGATCGGGTTCGAGGGAAAATCTTTTCTTTATCCAGGCGGTTAAAGTAAGCAACCGTATCATCTGCATCAACAAAGGTTACTTCCATCGGAAGTGTTTCCATAATTGCGTGGAGTTGGTCAATACTGAGGTTCTCAAGAAGCCTCATTTTCTGTCCACCTTCTTCAACCTCTTTGAGCATGGTTTCGAACTTGGTTGAGGACTGATCGCCATAATGCTGTTGATCCAGATTTTGAAATTCCTCAAGGAGATATGCAAAATCATCTTCTGTGAGGATTTGGCGACCCATGTTGAAGAGAATATCATTCTCCTTCCAGATATGCTCAGCCCGGATGGTCAGATATTCCATACCTTCTTCAACAAAGGCAGATTTTTTTTCAAGAGAGGCGGTCTTCAGGCTGCCCAGCGCCATCTGCATTTTAGCAAGAAGTTTTCTCTCGAGATCATGTTCCTGCAACATCACACCGATGGGGCCGCCTTCAACTGGTGCCCCTCGTTCGCCCATGCGGGGAAAGAGAAATTGTTCCTCTTTTGCATTGTGAATTTTATCGCCAAATTCTAAAAGAAAATCCACAGCTCTGGCCGTCTGTACCTTGTCGAATTTCCCATTTACGATTTTATCCAGATTTGTTTTTAATACTTCCATGGCTCGTTCAATCATTTCATGTTCAGCAACCAGCCAATCATCCCATCTCGAAATTGTATCCATTATGGTTCTCCTTAGTATTATAAATTTGATACCAGTTCATCATAGTGTTCATTGATGGCGTCGTAAAAACGCTTCATCTGCTTCGTTGCTACATTTTTTGTTTAATTTCAACGCACCTTAGTACGTCGAAATTAAACAAAAAATGTGTGCCTCGCATATGAAGTTTTTTACTTAGCTAGCCATCGGGATTTTAACTTTTATACGAGTTTATCTTCATTAATTGTGGACAATGTAAGACTGATTCTAAGATTAGCCAAAAAAACTTTGCGTTCTACTGTGACCGCTGCTTCCCCCGAGTGAGAAAAAAACAGCCTTGCCAGATTATTCTTGATAGAAATATGGAGCGTTTTACCGATTTGGGTGAAAAGGGCCTGATCAAGCTGGTTTACAAACCCATGCTGGAACTGTTAGACTCTCTTTTACGGAAAAGGTGAATTTGCTTACGGTCGTGGCCCCACATGGGGTATCTCGACAAGTGATTTGTCAAAACGAAAAAGAATGGCTGGACAGTGTTGGATATGGAAATAGAGTGAAAGGTGATTTGTCCCCGAAGAGGAAACAATAATGGAGGAAAACAATGGCAGATGAAACTGGTAAACTTGATGCGTTAAAAGAATCAATTGAACAATTGCGTGATGAGATTAAGCTGAAAGCTCACCTTGGTAAGGCAGAAGCTGTCGAAGAACTGGAGAAACTGGAGAAAAAGTGGGATTCCTTTCTGGAACAATACAAACCAGTTGCAGAGGAGGCCGGTAAGACTGCAGAAAATGCAGGTGCTGCCCTTGGGCTTGTTGCTGATGAGTTAAAAGCAGGGTATGAACGAATTCGGAAGCTTTTTTAGAACAGCTTCAAATCGCAGCGTTACGGATTATCTGGATCAATCATAGCATTGGGAGATTGTCACGAAAGTTTTACAATCTCAGTGTGCTTATCACCCCAGCAGGTATTACGATGAGGAAGGAAAATTTAAGCAAGTAAAGGGTATCGGTTTTGGGTGCAAACCAGCAAGTTAATACCTGAATTACTGCGTGCCGTTGATTGTTTTTCCTAACATGGATTAAAGAGTGAGCAGGGAAGACATAAAAAATATTACCAACAGGAGTAGGGATGTCCACTGATAAAAAATTCAATCCAGCCAAGCGAAAGAAATTAAATAATCCTGTTCGTTTGCAATGGATTCCTCCCCAAAGGATAAAGGCATTGTTGGATATGGATGAAAAGGGCGTGTATCTTGATATTGGTGCAGGTACCGGCTACATCACTCGTGAGGTTGCAGCAAAGGTGCCTGGAGCTACGGTTCATGCACTGGATATTGAACCTTTGATGGTAGAAGAGATGGAAAGAAGTAAAGACAATAACGGTATTCTTCCTCAGCTTATGAAGCGTGATGTTCTCTCTTTTGCCCGGACAAGTCTTGATGCTATCTGGTCTATTACCGTTTTTCATGAACTTGGTAATCCTATCCCTCTGCTACGCGAGATACGAAGAGTTTTACGGCCTGATGGGCGACTGCTGATTGTTGACTGGATAAAGAAGTTGGAGTCTTGTGAACAGGGGCCACCACTGGAACACCGCGTCTTAGTTGAGGATGTTATAACAGTATTGCAGGAAGTGGGGTTCACAACCGTTGAGGAAGTGACAGGATTTACTCATCATTTTGGAGTGCTTGCTGAAAAATGACAGGTTGGTTGAGAGTAATGGGTGTTTCCATAACTCCTGCGATAAAAAAAGCTAACGCGGATAAACCGCAAGTAAGTGCCTTGTTGCTTATGCTAATGATTTGAGTTTGAAACACTTCGATTTTCTTGTTTTTTATTACAGCTT
>CAMZLK010000136.1 GCA_947311475.1 uncultured Desulfocapsa sp. | reverse complement strand
GTCACTCTTCTGATAAATACCCTATTTTTGTAATGAACACGGAGGAGACAGATACAATCACCGGCTGGTGCAGTCTCAGTGCGCCTCGAATATGAAGGTTTTTCCAAGTCCATCTTGTTTTTGACCTTTTTACGAGTTTGTCAATCATTGATAAACTCGTAAAAAGGTTAAAATCCCGATGGCTAAGTAAATAACTTCATATGCGAGGCGCACTGAGACTGCACCAGCCGGTGATTGTATCTGTCTCCTCCGTGTTCATTACAAAAATAGGGTATTTATCAGAAGAGTGACCAGCAAACCATTCCTGTCTTTCTGCCATTGTAAGAGGCTTGATATCTGCCGTGCAGTTTCCATCCGTTATCGCCTGATTGTAGATGATTAGCAGTTGTTTTAGATCGTTTTGTATGGCAGTTCGTATTTGCATGGCAAATGGTGCGTGAGTATGGTTTATTACTACTTGTTTCTGTTGCATTACAGTAAGTATGAAGCTATCCGAGTCAAGACTCTCCCGAACCTGCGGAATTCATTTCTACATACTCCATGTTTTATCTTCATCTTTCAAATAAAACTGAAAATCTGATTCGTCAACTTGCTGAGGTCCTGCACCTTGACACTGCCCGTGATCCCTTTGATCCTGAATTCTTTATTATTCAGAGCCAGGGCATGGAGCGTATGCTCTCCCAACGCCTTTCAGAGCGCTTTGTTTCCTGGTGTAATTATGAGTATATGCTGCCAACTCGTTTCTTTGCATTAATGGCAGACCGGCTGAATGTGGAATCGGGTCCGGAAGATTATGCCCGCGATCAACTTTGCTGGCGGCTTGATCATCTTTTGAGAACCGTGAGTGGTAAAACGTTTTTGGTGCTGAATCGTTATATGGCAGATGATGATAACGGTATGAAGCGCTATCAACTGGCTCAACAGCTGGCCTATCTGTTTGATCAGTACCAAATTATGCGACTTGGCATGATTGATGCCTGGGAGCAGGGCAGGATCTATACGAAAAATCCTGCCGAACTGTACCAGATGGAACTCTGGAAGTTGCTCGGAGAGGCAATTGGGCACCTGCGGCATCGCGGGGCCTTTCTTCGGGATTTGATTCATTTATTAAATGATAAAACGGATTTTTCTTCATTGCTGCCTAAACGTATCTCCGTGTTTGGTGTGCACAGTCTCCCTCCCATATTTCTCAATTGCTTGCAGTCATTGTCCAAACATTGTGATGTTCATTTTTATCTCTTATCTCCATGTGAGAGTCATTGGACAGAACAGATGACACGGCGGATGCAGGTAGAAAATAACCTGACGGACATTCAAGCCGGATTCCATCCTCTACTTGCTTCCCTGGGACAGCAGGGAAGAGAATTTCAGCAAATGCTTCTCCAGGATATAACGTTTGCTGATGAATTCAAAAGTTTTGAAGATCCATTTGTCAAATCACAAAATCCCGGCCTGCTGCACCATTTGCAGTACGATTTGTTAAAAGGTGAGTGTAGCGCACCCGAGCAAGCATTGAGCAAAGATGATTCATTGATTGTGTGTTCAGCTCACTCAGCGCATCGGGAGATGATGATTTTAAAAGATCGTATCTTGTACTGGCTGGATGACGATTCGCAACTCATGTTGAAGGATATCATTGTTATGGCTCCTGATATTCAGGCATATAGTGCTCTTATTCCATCCATTTTTCATGATATCCCTCACTCGATAGCAGACAGAAATCCGGCATGCAGTAATGGTTTTATTGCTGTCTTTCTCCAGTTTTTGAATCTTGGTAACAGTCGTTTTGGGTGGAGTGAAGTACTTGATCTTTTTGAAAGAGAAGAGGTTTATCCGCATTTTGAAGTTCAGGAAAACGAGCTTGAGTTGATCCGCCATTGGGTCGTTTCATCCGGGATACGCTGGGGCTTGTCCGGCGGGCAAAAAGAGAGTAATGGGCTTCCCGGCAGGGAAGAATGTACCTGGAAAAGCGGTCTTGATCGTTTGATGATGGGCTATGCAGTGGGAGGAACTTCCATGGTTGATGGAATCCTTCCCTATGAAGATATAGAGGGTAATGCTGCTGCTCCCCTTGGAGGTTTGTCTCTGTTTTGTGAAACTCTGGAACAGGCTTCCATTATGTTTGCAAGGACTCACTCCTTGGCTGAGTGGTCAGAAATACTTGCGGATTGTGTGGATAGAATACTTGTTTCGGATGGAAGTGATGCCCTTCTTGCTCTGCACAAAATACTTGCAGGACTTGCTCTGGAGTATGGTGATATTCATGCAGATTCTGTCTCTTTTGAAGTGATTCGTTCCTGGGTGGAAGGGGCAGCAGAGGAAAAAAGATCCAGCTCCGGGTTTTTGCGCGGACAGTTAACTTTTTGTTCCATGTTACCCATGCGCTCCATTCCTTTCCGGAAAGTGTGCCTTTTGGGGCTCAATGACACTGTCTTTCCCAAAAATGATCATCACCCGCCCTTTGATCTTTTAGGGGATAAAGCTGTTCCAGGGGATAGATCAAGGAGAAGTGATGACAGGTATCAGTTTCTGGAAGCAATCATTTCCGCCAGGAGCAGTTTGTATCTGAGTTTTGTCGGGCAGTCTATCCGTAGCAATGACACATTCGCTCCTTCAGTGGTTGTTTCCGAGCTGCTGGAATTTGTTAAATTATATGGAGTGAATGAGTTGATGGATATACACCCTCTGCATGGTTTTTCCAGAAGGTATTTTTCTGAAAAGTGTGAATTGTTTAGTTATGATAGTAAGTTACTTGGGGTGTCGATGGCCATTGGTGTGCAGCCATCACGCCCTGAACCATGGTGGCAGGGGCAGGTCATAACAGAGAAAAATAAAATTATCGATATTGATCAGTTGTTTGTTTTTTTTCAAAATCCGCCAAAATATTTTGTCAATACAGTCCTCGGTATATTTCCCGAGAGGATTGCTTCATCGCTGGATGAACATGAGCCATTTAGATTGGATTCCCTCCAGAATTATCTGGTTGATCAGGATTTAATTGAAGGAACATTGAATGGTTTTGAGCAGGAAAGTTTGCGTAAACGTATACAGGCCGCAGGACAATGGCCTCTGGGAACACCGGGAGCCGTTATGTTTGCAGATAAACAAAAAGATCAGCAGATGTTTCTTAACCGTGTGCAGGAACAGATTGGGCGCGGGGTCAGGGATTCTGAATATATCGATATGCCCTTTGATGGGGTTCGAATAATCGGGAGTATCGGTTCTCGTTATGGAGATGGCTCCTTGCTTTTTCGTTATGCCAGTTGCAAAGGAAAAGATCTGGTCAGAACGTGGGTTCATCATTGCCTTTGCACTGTCTGTCTCGGCCAATCTTATGATACCAGGTTGGTGATGAAGGATGCTGAAGCCACGTTTGCAGCAGATACAGCAACTGAAGATGATCTGCAGGAACTGCTTTCATTTTTTATTAAAGCGCAGCAGCTTCCATTATTGTTTATGCCTGAGCCTGCTCTATCTTATGCTGTACAAAGTGAAAAGATGGAGAAGTGTGGCAGGGGAGCTCCCGTTGCCAAAGCAGTTAGAGCTGCCTTGGATTCCTTAAACAAAGGGTATGAAGCAGAGTGGGAGTTGCTTTTTCAGGGACAAAGTCAGGACGACTACCTGGGGCCTGAGTTTTTGGAGATGTGTGAGTGGTTTTATCAATCAATCTGGAAGCGGGCACATGTCAGATATATTTAAATCGTTTGATGCAGCATCTGCCACCCTCCATAGAGGTGTGAATGTGGTGGAGGCCAGCGCCGGTACAGGGAAAACCTATGCCATAGCCATGCTTGTGCTGCGTTTTGTTGTGGAGCATGGTGTTCCTGTTGATGAATTACTGGTCGTTAGTTACACAAAAGCGGCCACTGAAGAACTACGGTCAAGGATTCGCAGTAGATTGCTTGAGGCAAGGGAGCAGCTGACGGATATTCACAAAAACTGTGATGATAAGGCATTTCTTCAGTATCTGGGTTCGCTTCCCGATACAACTCTTGCATTAAAACGCATCGAACTTGCGCTGCTTGATATGGATAGGGCTGCAGTGTTTACCATCCATGGTTTTTGTCAGAGGATGCTCAGGGAACAGGCTTTGGAGTCGGGGCAGTTTTTTGATATGGAACTTACAGCTGATGTTGGCAGTATACAGGAAGAGCTTGTGTTTGATTATTGGAGACGGAACCTTTACGAACTATTGCCCTTTCACTGTGCTCTTTTCCTTGATCATTTTTCTGGACCAGATGCACTCTTTGCTACAGTGAAAGGGGTTGCAGCCGAGGATCGCATTGAACCATCTGACTGGATGTCTTTAAAAGACGCATTGACACTGGTGGATGAAGCTTTTGAACTGCTTGTTCAGTGGTGGCGGAGAAACTCTGAAAACCTTGAACAGAGTCTTCTTGATACCATTGAACAGGGAATGTTTAAGAAGCCTTTTGTCGAAAAATTCGATACCTGGTGGCAGCAATGTGAACTGTTTTTTTCACGTAGCAGCGAACATTTTCCAAAAGATTTACTCTGGCTGGGAAGAGATGGGCTAATGGATGCACTCAATGGCAATAAGTTACGTGGTGCGGCCAAAAAACAAGCGTATCTTCAGGACTTTCCCCTTGCCGATAAAATGCTCGATACATTTCTTTCAGCTTGTGATGGAGCAGTACTTTCTTTACGTATCCATCTTGCCGGGGAGTTACAGGCAGGTGTGCGGAAACGGCTCCTTGAGCGAGGGCGTTTCTCTTTCGATGACTTGGTCTTGTCCCTTTCCCATGCTCTCCAGGGGGAGCAAAAAAAGGAGTTACAGCAGGTTCTCGCTGGTCGCTTTCAAGTGGCCCTGATAGATGAATTTCAGGATACCGATGCTGCCCAGTACCGGATTTTTTCAACACTCTTTGGCGGAAGAGAAAAGAACCATTTTCTCTTTTTGATAGGAGATCCCAAACAGGCCATTTATAAATTTCGTGGCGCAGATATATACGCCTATTTTCAGGCGAGAAAATCAGCTGATCATCTCCTTGGTCTGGAAAAAAATTACAGATCAAATCCACGGCTTGTGGAAGCAGTGAATAATCTGTTTGCCCAAAAACCCAATGCCTTTGTTAGTGAGGAACTTCCTTACGTGTTGGTAAACGCAGCCAAGGCGCCTGAATATTTGCAAGTCTGGCAGGGTGGAGGCGTTTCAGCATCAATGGTTTATTGCAGCCTGGAGTCTCCCCATGAAGAAGGTGTAAAACCATGGAGTTCCGGCAAATGCCGGGAACGTATTCAGGCATACGTGGTAGGGGAGATACAGCAATTATTAAAAGAGAGTTTTTTACAAACAGGTACTGGTGAAAAGCAGCGGGTAAGGGCGGGGGATATTGCAATTCTTGTCAGAACAAATAAACAGGCTGAAGATTTTCAGCTGGCTCTTGCCCACGCTTCTATTCCATCTGTTATGTCGAGTAGAAAAACTGTATTCGAAACCAGAGAATGTGTTGACTTGTTACAGGTGATACAGGCTGTTGTCCTGCCTTCTGATATTCGATTGTTGCGAACTGCCATGAGTTGTAGATGGTTTGCTATGAATGGGCAGACTTTTTATGAGCAGACTCAGAATGAACAGATCATGGATGCATGGATGGAGCGCTTCCATGAATATCATCATCTCTGGCAGGAAAAGGGCTTTCTTGCCATGATGAACAGTCTCTTTTCCAGGGAATCTGTTTTTGAAACGCTCTGTACACTTCCGCTGGCTGAACGTGGAATCACCAACCTTCTGCACCTCACTGAGATAATTCAGGAAGCTGAGGTTGAGGGAAATCTTTCGTGTCCGCACGTCTTACAATACATCACATCACAAATGGAGTCAGGCAAAGCCGGAGAACATGCAGAATTGCGTCTGGAAAGTGATGAGGGGTCAGTAAAAGTAGTAACCATGCATGCGGTGAAAGGTCTGGAGTATCCGGTTGTATTTTGTCCTTACCTCTGGTATCGATCCGGCTGGTTACAGAAAGAGAAAAACTGCATCTCTTATCACGATGAAGAGAGTTGTCAAGTCGCAGATCTCGGGTCAATTAATTTTGAAGAAAGACGGAAAATTGCATTACAGGAAGAGCTGGCTGAAGAAGTTCGGCTCTTATATGTGGCTGTGACCCGTGCCAGCTCACGCTGTTATATTTTCTGGGCGGATGTTGGTGGAAGGGGGGCTGTTGCGGCATCAGGGAAATCTGCGTTGGCATGGGTTCTGTCCCTTTTTGACTGTAAGGATATTTTAGAACAGACAGAACGCATTTCAGCTCTCTGCGATGGCGATTCAGTTGAGTTACGAATGGTATCACCAATTGCTGATGGGCAGGTGTCCGGGAAGACAATAACTCCTGAAAAAGTACCCTTTTCCTGCAAGACCTTTTCCCGCTCTCCGCTCCCTGGTGAATGGCTGATGACCAGTTATTCTGCACTTGCTGGCGCTGGACTTGCCTTTCCACATGCACCCCCGAAACCGGAAATCAAAGAAAATATTTCAGGAAGAATTCACGACTTACCCTTTGGCCCGGCTTTTGGAAATGTGGTGCATGCTTTGCTCGAAGATTTTCCCTTTGCCTTACTTGCCGGAACTGAAGATTATGAAGAAGAATGTCTGGCACAATGCCGGCGTTTTGGTGTGGTCGCCAAAAGTGGCCAGTTGATGAATCTGGTACGAGATGTGACGCGCACAAGATTGGGACATGAAGGCGTAGAGTTATTTGCCTTGGCGGATCTTGATGATAAAAATGTGCTCAAAGAGATGCCTTTCTATTTTCACCTTCGTGAAGAATCAACAGAACACATAAATACATTGCTTGAATTTTCTCCTGTGGTGCAACCCATACAGGAAAGGCAATTGAAAGGATATTTAACGGGTTTTATTGATCTGGTATGCAGGTATCAGGATAAATACTACATCATGGATTATAAAACAAATTACCTGGGTGATTCTCTTGTGAATTATACAGAGGAAAATCTTGTTCTGGCAATGCGTGATCATAATTATGGCTTGCAATACTGGATTTACACCCTGGTATTACACCGCTTTCTGACGGCAAGTATGGCAGAATATGATTACGAACGGGATTTCGGAGGGGTGTTCTATCTTTTTGCAAGGGGTATGAATCCAGAACATCCGGGCACTGGTGTCTATTATAACTGTCCGGAAAAGTCTGTACTTGATGCGCTTTACAACTGTCTGGGAGCAGAGTATGGATGAACAGAAAATCCGTCTGATAGATAGTCAGTTTGCACACTTTCTAGCTGAACGCTCCCAACTTTCAGGGCAGGAAAAAAGGCAGTTCCAGGATATTGTGTGTCGGCTTTCAATGGGGCTTGCCGCAGGAGACAGTTGTGTGCCTGCAACAGATGCGGAACAGGGGCTGATTGCTCGTTCGGGCCTTTCAGGGGAGGGGGCAAAGCCCCTGCATGTTTATAATAATCATTTGTATATGCAGCGTTATTACAAGCATGAACAATCTCTTGCCAGGAGTATACGAACGCTTCTTTCACCGTCCACTGAACTTTTAGCTGAAGCATCCTTATTTAATGCTTTGTTTGCGGAACACCGTAAGGCTGAAACTGATTGGCAGAGAGTCGCGGCAAAAAGGGCATTACAGAAAAAACTTCTAATAGTGTCTGGAGGGCCCGGTACTGGAAAGACTACGACCGTTGTGAAAATTCTGGCTCTCATTCAGAGTGCTTCCAGTAAACCACTACGGATTGCGCTGGCCGCCCCAACAGGAAAAGCTGCCAGACGTCTACTGGAATCGATCAATAGTAGTGTTCAGATGCTTGGTGTTCCCGAAAGGATAAAAAAAAGTATTCCCGATACCGCTTCAACGATTCACCGTCTTCTTGGAGTAAAACGCTATTCACCGTTTTTTAAACAAAACGCGAGCAATCCTCTATTGTATGATCTGGTGGTTATTGACGAAGCCTCCATGGTGGATCTTGCCCTCATGGATAAACTTATGTCTGCCTTAAGGCCCGGAAGTCGTTTGATTCTGCTGGGAGATAAAGATCAACTGGCCTCGGTGGAATCCGGGACTGTACTTGCTGACATGATAACGCATCTTCCGGAAAATACCGTGGAACTTCAAACAAGCTATCGTTTCAATGAAGGAATAAAACGTTTTGCATCCGCCATTAATAGTGGTGACTCTTCTGCAGCATGGAAATTGATGTCAGGTGATTCCATAAATAACGTATCTCTGCAACAGGGAAACGTGGCAGAATATGGCGGAGAGATGTATTGCAGATATATGGCTGCTGTCCAGGGCGCAACAAGTATCTCCGATTATAAAGAACTCTTCCAGGTGTTTCATTCTTTTAAGATACTTTGTGCATTGCGTCACGGCCCCGCCGGGGTGTCTGGAATAAATGGAGCAGTGGAAGAATATCTTACGCACAAAGGATATGATTGTTCCGGGGCTGACTGGTACGTGGGGAGGCCGGTAATTATTACCAGAAATGAATACTCACTTGATCTATACAATGGAGATATGGGCATTTCCCTGCCTGATCCCGAGAATCCAAATACCATGAAGGTCTGGTTTGAAAGAACAGATGGAAGTCTGCTGGGAGTTTTGCCGGGAAGGATTGCCAACTGTGAGACTGTTTACGCACTAACTATTCATAAGAGTCAGGGGACTGAGCTTGGCGAAATTTTAGTGGTTCTTCCAGAGCAGGAGTCACTTCTTGTTACCCGTGAACTGCTCTATACTGCCGTAACCCGCGCAAGGGAAAGAGTGCAAGTGAGTGCAAGTCGCACTGTTTTTGAATGTGCAGTGGCAGGTAAAATCGAAAGACACTCCGGTCTTGGAGCCAGACTTGTCGGTAAATAAAGCGGGCGCTTGTTTTCTGAAAATTCTACGATTTTGACCAAAATGCCTATTCTTGGACAAGCTCCTTGGTGCTATTCATAACGGTTTGATATTATTGATGGACTCGTAAAAACTCTTCATCTTCTTCGTTACTGCAATTTTATAATCTTTTCAACGTACCTTGGTACGCTGAAAAGATTATAAATTTCCGTGCCTCGAATATGAAGGTTTTTCCAAGTCCATCCTGTTTTTTATTGCAGGAATTATGGAGTAAGGCACTAATTACCAAAAAGACTTTTTAATCCCCGTTCTAAAAGATCTTTTGTCGAATTGTCGTCCTCGCCCGTTTTTGAATTTCCGATGTTTTTATCCAACTGTTTTTGCAACCACATCGGCCTCTTCCTTTAAATTTGAAAACTCTCCCTGAATTCTGTAGGGAATAATAACTTTGCTGTAGTCGGTTTTCCCTGATTTCTCATTACGATCCATTCCCCTGGCGACCGAAATTTTCAACAGATAATCCACATATTTTGCTGCTGCCAGAACAATATCTTTTTTCTGATAAATGGCTTTGGTCTGGCGAATGATCTGAAGGATATGAAGCTTTTTAATCACTCCATCTTCAAGTGCCAAATTTGTTGAACCGTTGGCATTGCGAGTAAGTTGTTCCTTGCTGTTTCCTTTTGTCTTTATTTGCAGAGATACAACGGCAGTTCCGGTTATTTCTTCTTTTCCGGTCATGTCGGAAAGTGGAGGGCCAATTTGGACTTGTGTAATGTCATTTTTGATTTCCAATTGTGGTACTTTCCCTCGTACATCAAGACTTAGCTCGGCCGAGATAGTCCCTTCGTAAAGCTTAGCTCGAAAGGGTTTTAATTCGAAAACCTTCGCTGTCTTTTGATCTTCATAGCAAATTGTGACCCGCGATAAGTTAATGGCATCAAGTTCAAGAGTGGGCGTTGCCTTTGTTTTTGCAGGCTCCCGCGATGTGGGTGTGGCCTCAGAGCCTGTATTTTTTCCGGCAGGAGCTTGCGACTCGGTGGCTGTGGCAGTAATTTCCCAGTTTCCTTTCCCAGATGTATCACGAATGAGATGAGAGTAAACTCCATGAAGTAGTATCCCTTGAATAACGAGACGTTTTTCTTTGAGTAATGGCATTAAAGAAAATTCAACTCTTGCGTCTTCACTGCGAAGAAGAGGAACATCGGGAAAGCCTGGAGCGGAAAGAACCTGAACCTGTCCCAGGGAAAAGAGTACTTCCAGGCGCGGGGAAATGTTCAGGGTGATATCACCAGGAATTTCCAGCTGAAAGCCACTCTGCTCATAGACTATCCTAGAAATTTTATCTTTATAATCATTGGGATCAAGAACCATGGGGAGCACAATGATGAGTCCTGCGAAAGCAACAGCACAGAGTAGTAGAAATGCACCTGTCCATTTCATTATTCGTTTCATGGAAAGCTCCTTTATACCCAGGTCGTTCGAATAGCCCTTTGCAGATCATCTTTTAATGAGACAAAAGTATTCTATTCTTTAACTGGTAGAAGAGTGTTTTTATCTGGTAATGACACAACAGTTGAGGATACATCATTTCTGTTGTTTGGCAATGGAAACTGCAAGAAGAAATTTTGTCAGGAAGGAGCTGCTCTGGAAGAGAAGATGGAGGTGACCGCCCCCGCAGGAGGAGCTGGGAGAGCAGGAGCGGTCGAGGAGGTGTTCTAATTAAGAGTCTGGAAATCGTTATAAGCGTGAGCTCCATGCTCGGAAATGTCCAGGCCCATCATTTCTTCTTCTTTGCTGACGCGAAGACCTATGGTTAAGTCAATTAGTTTGAAGAGAATAAACGCTGTACCAAATGACCAGGCAAAGGCTGCGCCAATGCCAACAAGTTGAGTGGTTATAATTTTGACATTGGTTCCACCCATGTTGAACAGGCCGGCAGCGAGGGTTCCCCATGCACCGCACACACCATGTACAGAGACTGCGCCGACTGGATCGTCGATGTGCATTTTATCGATTGTTACAACAGAAAACACAACCAGTATTCCGGATATGGCTCCGATGATGATGGCACTTATTGGTGATACATTGGCACAACCAGCGGTGATTCCAACGAGTCCTGCGAGTGCACCATTTAAACTCATACCGATATCCGGTTTTTTGAACATGAGCCATGATGCAAACATGGCACATATGGAACCAGCTGCGGCTGAAAGATTAGTGGTTACAAAAATCATAGCAATGGAACTATCGCCAGTTGTTGTGGAGCCGGGATTGAAGCCAAACCAACCAAGCCAGAGAATAAAGACGCCAATGGCAGCCATTGGGATGTTATGGCCCGGAATGGCTCGAACTTCTCCCTTTTTACCGTATTTCCCGAGGCGGGGCCCAAGGACGATTGCGCCTGCAAGTGCTGCCCATCCACCAATTGAGTGAACCACTGTAGATCCTGCAAAGTCAATAAACCCCATACCTTCAAGCCAACCGCTGCCGTTTAAGAGCGAGCCCCAGGCCCATGAGCCAAATATGGGATAGATAATGGCACAAACTACAACTGAGTATATCAGGTAGCCAGCGAACTTTGTCCGTTCCGCCACCGCACCTGATACAATTGTTGCAGCGGTTGCAGCAAATACGCACTGAAACATCCAGAACGCAAGCACCCACTGGTCACCATCCGGTCCTTTCCAGCCAGAGAGAAAGAAACCATCGGTACCAAACCACCCAGTGCCAGAGGTTCCAAACATGAGGCCAAATCCAATGGCCCAGAATGCAATGCTTCCCATGGAAAAATCCATGAGATTTTTCATCATAATGTTAACTGCGCTCTTGGCACGGGTAAATCCTGATTCCACCATGGCAAATCCGGCTTGCATAAAAAAGACCAGACAGGCAGCAACTAGTGTCCAGACATAATTCAGGTTGGTCTGGAGCAGAGCGATGGCATCTTTGTTACTGGTGACAGTGGCCGCTTCGTCACCACCAAATGCTACAATTGGTATTAGTAAGAGTAGGGCAAGTGCCCAAGCTGTTTTTTTCACTGGAAAAATCCTCCTGATATATAAATTACTAATGAATGTTTGTTTTAAATTGCGTCGTGGTCTGTTTCACCGGTACGTATTCGGATTATTTTTTCTATGGGGATTACAAAAATTTTACCGTCCCCTATGGAACCGGTTTGGACTGAGGAAATGATTGTTTCAACAACAGTATCCACCATGTCACTTTTGACCACGGTTTCCATCTTTATTTTAGGGATAAAGTCCACCACATATTCAGCGCCACGATAGATTTCGGTGTGTCCTTTCTGACGTCCAAATCCTTTCACCTCGCTGATGGTCATTCCGGTGATTCCAAGTTCTGCGAGACCCTCTTTGAGATCGTCGAGCTTAAACGGTTTAATTATTGCCTCAATTTTATGCATAGTTTATTCCTCTTGTATGAGCTTAGTTCTTATTTGTGTGGTTTTGTTCGTTACAAGTTGCATGCCAGGAGGCAGAATTTGTATTGTTACTTTTGTAACATGTTGTTTTGAGGAACTTTTTCTGCTGTCGTCCGGGAGGCAGGTTCTTGCGAGAGAGTTACATATATGTTAAAAGTAAGATGCGCAAAACTACAAATATGTAAAACATCTTCCTGGCGTCGTTCATTATGATAAACTCGTAAAAACTCTTCTTTTTCTTCGTTACTGCAAATTTCTTATTTTTTCACGTACCCTGGTACGCCGAAAAGATAAGAAATTTCCGTGTCTCGAGTATGAAGGTTTCTCCAAGTCCATCTTGTTTTTGATCTTACTGGGAGTTTGTCAATTATGGTTCGCTTTGTTGCTTTTCAGATGGTAAGTAGTGAGTAATTGTAGATTGAAAAAGAAAAGGTGCGTGAAAAAAGTAGCTTCTTGTGCTTAAATATTCAAGTATCAAACGAAGAAAAGAAGTTTTCACAAAAGCTATGATTTGTAGATTTTTACTGGAAATACAACAGATCCAATAATGGAGGTATAGTGACATGGGTGATTTATTCGCAAAGATATGGGCTTGGGTAGAGTCTACACAGGTTCGAGAACAGGTCGTGGATGTTGATTATGTCGCATTGTTTTCCAATCCCTGGTTCATGGTTCCTTTTGTTGTTCTTATTGGATACCTCCTGTATAAACAGGCTTTCAGGGATTTGATTATTGTTGCTGCATTTGTGGGCGTTTGGTGGGTGAGTGGCACAGAGTATATGGCCACGCTGGTTGTGGGAGAGACGTTACAGATAGATAAAATCCTGCCGGTTTTATTCGGTGGTGCAGCACTACTTGGTTTTCTCGTTTATTTACTTTTTGGACGATCTGATTAAATTGTAATGGAAAAGAGTGAGTGATCGCGTGGGTTTGCTAAAGAGGAAAAACCATGCAGTTTCGTAACGGCGTTTTTATTATCACCGAAGAAAGGCATTGCCCGCTTTATAATGTGGGGGAGGAACTGCATGTGGATGAAGGCATTCTCAAATTGCCGGCAGCCAAGTCTACCTGTCTCACGCTGACCAGAGATATCATTGAACTTACATCAGAAGATATCGCCTATGAAGGCTATCTTCAAGGCAGTCGGCAGAAAACGAAATTTGAGTGTGGTGGCTGCACAGGCCTTATCCGTTTTGAGTTTAAAAAGGAAAAAGAATTTGCAACCATCCAGATGAAACTCCTTGCTGCCGCCGAGCGGCGGGAAAAACTCAAATCTACTTCTCGCTATGCCGGACTCCTGCGAAGCATCGAGATTTTTCAACCCCTGTCAGATGATGATCTCCTTGATCTTGCCGTCCTTCTGAAATTTGTAGATTATAACTGGGGATTCCCCATTATCCAGAAAGGTGATCCCGCTTCCAATCTCTATATTATTATTTCAGGTAGAGTGGAAGTTATGGACGAAGATGGAGTAACGCTTGCTGAGATGGGACGCGGTGATGTTTTTGGCGAAATGAGCCTTTTGTCAGGAGATCGTGTTACCACGACGATTATGGCCATGGAGCCTTGCCAGATTGCAAATCTCAGTCAGAAAAATTTTCGACATGTTTTAAACCGCTTCCCTGCTCTGCAGGTATTCTTCTATAAACTTCTGGTAAGCCGTATAACCACTATTAATTATCAGCGTGCGGAAGAGTTGGCGTCAGGGATGGTCGGTCAGCTTGCAGATATCCCCCCCCTTGAACTGTGTCAGATGATTAATTCAAATCAGAAAACAGGAAGATTGAAGCTGGAAGTTGGTGATTCAAAGGCAAGTCTTCTTTTCAATGAGGGGGAACTTGTTTATGCAACTTTTGGTGTAAGGGAAGGACGTGAGGCTTTCTACAAGGTTCTTGCTGTCAATGAAGGGCGTTTTAAGTTCGTTCATGGTTTATCCAGGAAGGAGATGAAACTCGACGTTCTCGGTGGATTTATGGGTATGCTTATGGAAGGAATGACGCGTATTGATGATGATAATTAAGCTTTGTTTTACCATCGGGATTTTAACCTTTTTACGAGTTTATCAATCATCACAAATAGTTCTTTTTCTGTCTGGGTTTTGTGGACAGCTCGCAGTGAGTAAGTTACTCTCGGCCGCGCAATGAAATCAAGGCTAACGCCATCTTTTTTATTCAAATACTCTTTGAAATGTAAGAATGTATCTCTGCTTTTCTCAGGTGAATCATTCCACTCTGTGATGAATGTATTTAGTAACTGTTCATTTTTCTGATACTAACTCGAAATTTGATGAAGATCAAAAGAATAGAAGCTTGATTAAAGAACGATTTATCTTGAACTTATATTCAGGGAATTGTAAATAGATCTGTCCAGAATATGGTACTTCTTGTGAAGGCGTCTCTATCCCAACGACCCGGGGAGAGGCGTTTTTTGCTTACAGGCAACT
The DNA here is from genome assembly GCA_947311475.1 of uncultured Desulfocapsa sp. Classification (GTDB taxonomy): domain Bacteria; phylum Desulfobacterota; class Desulfobulbia; order Desulfobulbales; family Desulfocapsaceae; genus Desulfocapsa. The sequence goes on along the minus strand of CAMZLK010000136.1, from coordinate 8,616 downwards.
AAGGAAAAATATGATTACAGCAAATGATGTCGCTCTTTCTTACGGGAAAAGAGTTATTTTTCAGGATGTAAATATAAAGTTCACTCCTGGAAATTGTTATGGACTTATTGGTGCCAATGGTGCCGGAAAAACAACATTCCTGAAGATTCTTGCCGGCGATTTTGATCCGGATCATGGAACCGTTTCCATGGGAAGCCGCGAACGTCTTGCAGTTTTACGGCAGGATCAGTTTGCCTTTGATGACATAAAGGTGCTTGATGCTGTGATTATGGGGCATGAACGACTTTACAAGTTACTGACCGAACGTGAAGCCCTGTACGCAAAGGCTGATTTTACTGAGGAAGATGGCATTCGCAGCGGTGAACTGGAAGCTGAAGTTGATGAGCTCGATGGTTATGAGGCTGAGTCTGATGCAGCGGTGTTACTCAGTGGGCTTGGTATTACAGATGATCTCCTCCATAAGAAAATGAAGGAACTTGAAGGTGGAGAAAAGGTGCGGGTGTTACTTGCCCAGGCCCTTTTCGGGAATCCGGATGTTCTTCTGCTTGATGAGCCAACAAACAACCTTGATATCGATTCCATAACCTGGCTGGAAAACTTTCTGGACAGGTTTCAAAACACTGTCATAATTGTTTCCCATGATCGCCACTTTTTAAATCAGGTGTGCACCCATGTTGCTGATATTGATTTTGGGAAGATTACAATCTACGTTGGGAATTATGATTTCTGGTATCAGGCAAGTCAATTAGTTCTGCAGCAGAAACAGAATGAAAACAAGAAGGCAACAGCTAAAGCAAAAGAACTTAAAGATTTTATACAACGTTTTTCTTCAAATGCATCCAAAGCCCGCCAGGCAACATCCAGAAAGAAACTGCTCGATAAATTAACCCTTGAAGAGATGCCAACCTCCTCAAGGAAATATCCCTTTATCTTTTTTAAAGCAGGCAGGCCCTGTGGCGATATAATACTTGAGATTAAGGGACTTGGTGCAAGCTCTGATGGAGTTGTTCTTTTTAAGGATCTTGATCTCACCGTAAATAAGGGAGATAAAATTGCTTTTGTCGGTAGTAACAGTCTTGCGAAAACGATACTTTTCCAGATTCTGACCGGAGAACTCGAACCGGACAGCGGCAGTTTTCGCTGGGGGGTAACCATGAGTCATTCCTACTTTGCCAAAGAAAACAGTGCCTTTTTTAATAAAGATGTCACTCTGGTTGAATGGCTTGGCGACTATACTCCCGTCACAGAGGGTGAGACCTTTGCCCGTGGTTTTTTAGGAAAGATGCTTTTTTCAGGTGAAGAGGCCCTGAAGAAGACAAGTGTATTATCCGGTGGTGAAAAAGTACGTTGTCTTCTGGCAAAAATGATGCTTTCCGACGCCAATTGTCTTGTGATGGATGAACCCACGAATCATCTGGATCTTGAATCGATCACGGCACTGAACAATGGGCTGATTGCCTTTCCTGAAGTGATCTTATTTTCATCCCATGATCATCAGTTTGTTGATACCATTGCCAATAGGATTGTTGAGTTGTTACCGGGTGGCGTAATAGATAAAATGGTTCCTTTTCAGGATTATTTAGAGGATGAGAATGTGGCTGCGTTACGGAACAAGTTGGTATGATGTGCTTTTAGGCCTTCAAACAAGTGGGTCGGCACAGCATTGTCCGGTTAAGATATTGCATAAGTATAAAACTTAGAGAAAATACTCACAACCGTCCCGAGTGTAGTTATCGGGAATCTATCTTGAAATATGACTGGATTCCCGATAACTACACTCTGAAATGGCAGAAAAAGAGTTTTGGGGAATTTGAATTATGCGTATTTCCCGAATGCAATTTTCTAACCGGACACTGCCGGGGGCGGCATGGTGTTCTGCAAAGAAACTGCCCAAAGTGTTACTCCGGCGATTTCCCCTTATTTAATAACGGTTCTGGGGCTTATTTCTGGTGATACTCACAGGTTACGTAGATATTGGATTAAATAAAAAGGAGAAGATATCCAATTGCAAGGACAATCTGCATCAATGCAAATGGCAGTGCTTTTTTAATAAAACCCACAAATGGCAGATGGATTTTGTATTTATGGATAATGGTTACGGCAACCAAAGTGGAGGCCGAGCCAATGGGAGTAATGTTTCCACCAAGGTTTGCCCCCAAAATCACTGACCACCAGAGAGAGGAATCACTGGTAACATGTTTTGCTGAAAGAATCTTTGCAAGCATGGCCGACAGCGGGATATTGTCAGTCACCGAGCTGAACAGAGCAGAAGCAGCCAGCAGGGACACAGCACCGCCTTTGCTTTCACCATCTCCGATGAGCAGGCCCACGCCCTGGCCGATGAGTTCCAGCACTTTTGCGTGCTCCATCACATTGATGATGACAAAGAGAAAGATGAAAAACAGGATCAGATCCCAGTCAATCGCCTTATAAAACGGGTCCACGTCATGTTTGAAACGGATGAGGGCAATGATGGCAAAGCTCATTGCCACAAAACCAAGCCCCAGGTCCCTGATCACTGGTGTGATTGACGTGGTGGCGATCATGGCGATGAAAATCACCAGAATAACAGCAGCAAAAATAAAGAATGTTTTACTCTGAATGGAATCATTTTCATCAAAGCTTTTCACCAGAGTGGCAGCTTCCTCTTTTTCATCTGTCTTTTTTATGGCCTGAACGTTAAAAAACCGGGCACCCAACAGAAGTGTCGCAACTGTGGCCACCAGTACATAGGGGCTGGCCTTTAGAAAGAATTCAGTGAAGCCGATTCCGGCAGTATTGCCCACAATGATATTGGGTACCGAGCTGATAAGGGTCAGTAGGCCGCCAACATTGGTCAGCAGGCCTTCGATGAGCAGAAAACCAAGGAGTTTGTCTGTCCGGTTAAGTTTGTTAAGAGATACACCGGTGAGGGAGCCCACTATAATCATGGCAGTTACATTGTTGAGTACAGCTGAAAAAATAACTGTCATCAGACCGTAATACCAGAGCAGTTTCAAGGGGTCGCCCGCAGACATTTTTGTGAGTTTAATGGCAACCCAGCTGAACAATCCGGAGCGGGATGTGACATCCACAAACAGGCTGGAACCGATTATAATGGCAATGACTTCCCAGTCCACGGCCCCAATGTAGACCGGCATGTGCAGTCTGTGACCGCCGGGCAGGATAACGTCGCCAAATGGAATGATGCCGAGCCATGATGCAAGAAACAAGCTGATAATGGCAAAGCTACCGACAATAATAGATTTTTTGGCATGCAGTTTTTCTTCCAGTGCCAGAGCGCAGATCATGCATGCAAGGAGCCCGCTGAAAAACCAGGTCAGATTCTGGCTGATGTGTACTGTATGTTCCATTGTAATTACACCACCAGAAGGGGAATCTGACGTAACTCAACGGCCAGTGGATAGGACACGGAGTTCATGGCCTGCTGGTTTTCATCTTTGGCATGCATCACCAGCAGATCCAGTTTTTGAGATTCGATCTGCCTGCGATACTCCTGCAAGCCATCACCAAAACGAACCATGGAGCGGACATCCAGTGAAATTCCATGCTCTTGAAGTATTTCTTTACAGGTCAGGAAATAATCTTCCGGTTCTTTGAGCAGCTGTTCTGAGAGGCGGGTACGGGCTGCGTTTGTATCAATAGAGTCGATTTTTCCAATTGCATCAATATAGCGTTCAAAAATGTACTTGTTTTCCACATGGCTGAGGAAAAGTGTTCCCTGTGGTTGAGTCAGACGAACAGCATAGTTGATAAGCTCATGGTTGATGGCGACCAGATCTGTCACCACCATGACTTCCATGGTGTCATGCATGGCATGATCTGCAATATAATGAGCCTTGGGATGGGGCAGCACCAGTACCGGAATATCAGTTTGCTGAATCAGTACATCAAGATGGGCACCGAGTGAGTGCGGAAACTGCCATGCATTGGAGTGCAGATTGCGATAGCTGCAGATCATATCCAGTTCATAGCCATCCACCAGCTTCAGTAGATCCTCCGTTGTCTTAAACTCATGTCCATAAATCAGGAAACAGTCGCGCTCAGAGGCATCGCCAAGTACAGAAAGGAACTTCTGCACACTCTTCTGGAATATTTTTGCTTCGTTTTCCTCAAGATCGGTGATCAGCAGGATAGAATTTAGTGGAATATGATGGTATTCAAGTCGTTCTTTAATGGAAGAGCGAAAGATACTCTCAAATTGATCAACATTGGCCATGGACAGGGGCTCCGAAATATTTTGCTGGTAAGGTCTTTTTCATGGAATGCATTGTAATCGCTTCCCGCTCGGGAATCATATAAAATATTTGTGGAGAAAACCATGGCGGAGCGGAGAAGGATTATGGCTTTTATCGGTAAGAAATATCCGATGTCGTCTACGTTTACCTCAAAGGTGGTAATTCAACAGAAGGTTTCGCCCGTGATCGTTGTCCGGATAGTCACTATGAGAGCAAGAAAGGGTCCGCAAGAAAGGGGTGAGAAAGAGAAATGGAGAAAGGGTCATGATAAGGAAGGGGGCAGGACAAGCAAGAAGGAAGTGTACCGTGAAGGGGGCTAAGTCTATCGTTGAGTTTAGTTTGGGTGTGTGATAATAAAATCAATCATGTCCAGACCATTGCGCATGGAATATCCAGGAGCCTGGTATCATGTCATGAACCGTGGCCGGAGAAGGGAGAAGATTTTCTCATCCCACAATGATTATGAAGCCTTCATTAAGGTTCTTCAGGAAACCTCGGAGGCATGGAATCTCAAGATATCAGTCTATTGTCTGATGTTAAATCATCCTGATTACCACCAAGCCTCAGCTTGCTTTAAAATTCGCTGTGGCATCGGCAATGTGTTTACCGCAGCCTGAGCAAGCTGCTTTATCATTTTCCCCAGTTCAAAGCGTCGGTTGAAACGAAAACAAAACTCGGCAAGATATCGTGGAACATGGTTTTCACTTATTGCATGATACGTACCATGAATAGAGTTTTTGACGTTGCCAATCATAGTATCAACCCACTTAAATTCTGAGTATTCCATATTGGTGGTGCCATCAGACTTTATGATTGCATAGTGGTCGCAACCTGCGTCTTTAACTGCTGGAAAACAATTAAGACCATCAGAAACTACCGATGTACCTGGGAACAGATGTTTTTTGCCCAGCTTGATATGTCATTTTTATTAAATCCGGCAACGACACTAAATCTCATGGAAATTGGATGCCCCTTATCATTTGTCATTATAGCAGCGACGAAAGGGGTTTTGCCATCTTTACGTTTCCCGCCAAGGTAGGCATCATCGATTTGTACAAAGTTGCTGAGAGCTTGGCTGTCGTCACATAAACTCGTAAAAAGGTCAAAATGGAATAGACGTGTAAAAAAATTCATATCCGAGGTAGGTTGAAAAGATTTTAAATTTGCAGTAACGAAGGAGATGAGGAGTTTTTACGAGTCCATTAAATGTAACTTTAGGAGCCGTCCGGAAATAGCTTGAACATCTCGTATCTCATCTTCAGGTCATCTTTGTTCGATCTTCAATCACAAAATCCTCAGCGTAGCGCAACTACGCTTGCGGTTTTGTTTAATCAGATCGAACAAACCTGACCTAAATCTGAGCACGATATTGTCCAACGTGTTTCCGGACGGCTCCTTTAAGGAGAAAAGTATGCCCTATGTAAATATTCGAGTAGCCGGAAAACTGAGTAAAGAGCAAAAGAGTAATATTTGTCAGGGAGTGACAGATGTGATTTCCAAAGAAGCTGGAAAACCACCTGAAGCAATTTTAATTTTTATTGATGAAGTTGCGCATGAAAATATTGCTAAAGCCGGAAAGCTACTGACCCCACCCAAGTAACAAACCATGTCTATGCAAAATCGCCTGGAAGAATTACGTATCCTTCTGATGGAACACTCTCATAACTATTATGTTCTCGATGATCCCCAGATTTCAGATGGGGAATATGATCGTCTGTTTCAGGAGCTGCTGGAGATAGAAAAAGCTCATCCCGACTGGGTGACTTCCGACTCACCCAGCCAGCGTGTTGGCGGTGCAGCACTCGATAAATTTACTCAGGTGCGGCATCGTCTGCCCATGTTGAGTCTTGAGAATGCCTTTGATGATCTGGATCTGATTGCTTTTGAAGAGCGTCTCCTTCGTTTTTTGTTTACCGATACAAAACCGGATTATATGGCCGAGCCAAAACTCGATGGCCTGGCTGTTGAACTTGTGTATGAACATGGGTTTTTGGTTCAGGGTAGTACCCGGGGGGATGGAACCATTGGAGAGGACATCACTGCACAGATACGCACAGTTAATTCTATTCCATTGCGGCTTTACAAAACGGATATTCCCCGTCTTGAGATACGTGGTGAAGTTTTTATGGATCGGGATGGGCTCACAAAACTGAATCATCAGCGGGCAGAGGACGGAGAACCGCTTTTTGCCAATCCCCGAAATGCAGCAGCAGGTTCACTGCGTCAGCTTGATCCTAAAATTACAGCAAAACGACCATTGCGATTTTATGTGTATGGGATAGCGGAATCCACCGATACAAAATGCAGGACACAACAGGAATTACTGGAATTTCTTTCAACACTTGGCCTGCCTGTGAACGACCTCATAACCTTTTGTCCTGATATTAATGCAGTGATAAATCGCTTCTCGGAACTGTCTGATCTGCGACATGATCTTGCTTATGAAATTGACGGTATGGTTGTGAAGGTTAATGATTTTGCCTTGCAGGCCAGGCTCGGTGCCAAGGCCCGTGCACCTCGCTGGGCCATTGCCTGTAAATTTCCGGCCATTCAGGCGACTACAAAAATTCTCAAGGTGGATTTTCAGGTAGGCAGAACAGGTGCTGTTACTCCTGTGGCTATTTTGGAACCTGTGGATGTGGGAGGAGTAATAGTTAGTCGTGCCACCCTTCATAATGCGGATGAAATTCGTCGGAAAGATCTGCGAAGAGGTGATACTGTACTTATACAACGAGCGGGTGATGTGATTCCGGAGATTGTAAAGGCTGTTCTTGAAAAACGGGACAGTTCTGCAGAGCCTATTACTATTCCTGAAAAATGCCCTGTCTGTTCCCATCCCCTGCAGAAGCCAGAAGGTGAAGCTGTTACCCGCTGTGTTAATCCCCATTGCCCGGCACAACGTTTGCGAACCATGGTGCATTTTTGTGCCAAAGCAGGTCTTGATATCGAGGGTTTGGGAAAGAAAAGTGTGGAACAGCTCTTTGATTTACAATTGATCAAGGATTTACCCGATATCTTTAAACTTCAAAAAGGGGATTTGGAAGTGCTCGATGGCTGGGGAGAAAAATCTGCCGATAATGCACTGGCTGGTATTGAAGCAGCCAAAACGCCACCATTGTCACGTTTTCTTGCAGCTCTTGGAATTCGTTATGTTGGAGAGGTGACAGCAGGTTTACTGGAAAATACTTTTAACAGCCTTGAAAGGCTGCTTGATGTAACGCGGGAAGAGTTGCTTGAAGTTGAGGGGCTGGGAGAACAGGCCGCCAACTCCATAGTTGATTATTTTTCTGATCCCTCTGTTCAGGAAATGATGAGGACTTTTCGTGAGATGGGCGTTCACCCTCAGGTGATGCTGCAAACGGAGGAGAACCTGCTGTTAACTGGAGAAGTACTTCTTTTTACTGGAAGTTTGAAGAAACTCTCCAGGACAGAAGCTAAAAAACTGGTCAAAGAAAATGGAGGTCAGATAGCAAGCGGGATAACCAGAAAACTAACCTGTCTGGTGGTTGGTGAAAAACCCGGTTCAAAGCTTAAAAAAGCCCAGGAAAAAGGGAAGAAAATTCTTACTGAAGACGAATTTCTACAGATCCTGGATGGAACGATTGCTTTTCATTGATCGCCGAATTTTCTTGTCGGGAATAGTAAATTATGTAATTGTTCCATTAGGGGAAAAGAAGTTAATTTAACCTATTGGGAGATGCCATGAAACGAATTGAGCAAATTAAAAATGTTGTGACACCTGTTGATTTCTCAGATAATTCAAAGTTAATCGCTGAATCAGCAGTTTTTATGGCTGGAAACTTTAATGCTGCTCTTGTTCTGTTATTTGTTGTACAGAAATTTGAAGATTACTCCGGGTTTTTTGTTCCCCAGATGAGTATTCCTGATTTTGAACAGGATTTATTTACTCAAGCAGAGGATAAGATGGCCGCTTTTGCTAAAGAACTGGAATCTTTTTCTCAGGGAAAAGGGATATCTGAAGTAATTGGAAAGGTTTTGGTGGGTGATGTGGCTGAACAGATTGTAAATTTTTCCGGTGAGCAGGAAGGTGGGCTTATTGCCATGGGAACCCATGGGTATAAGGGACTGGAGAAGATTATGTTTGGTAGTGTGGCTGATAAAGTTGTTAAGTCAGCAACTTGTCCGGTGTTGACCATCAACCCATACACTTGCTGCAACGAATAGGAAATCACAAATACCACAGGTTCGTCTCCTCGCGCCATTTCGCATAGGTTAGCCCAACTTTTTGCGACTCATTCCCAAACTCCTCTGTAACGATGGTTTTAGGTTGATCAAAAAAATAAAAATAACGGAACTATAGGATGTTATAAATATCGCATGTTCCTGTAGTGCCAAGAAGTGGCCTCTGGCCCTTGAC
>CAMZLK010000135.1 GCA_947311475.1 uncultured Desulfocapsa sp. | reverse complement strand
CGTACCCTAGTGCGCCGACATCAAACAAAAAAATACGCGCCTCGCATCTGAAGTTTTTTACTTAGCCATCTCTCAATTGACCTTTTTACGAGTCTATCAAAGTTGAAGGACTCGTAAAAACTCTTCATCTCCTTCGTTACTGCGCATTTACAATCTCTTCAATGTACTTAGTACGCTGAAGAGATAGTAAATTTCCGTGCCTCGAATCTGAAGGTTTTCGAAGTCTACGCTTATCTCCAAGTCCATCCTGTTTTTGACCTTTTTGGAATTCACTCAGTCAATGGTTCAGGTGAGGATAATCGTCCCTGTCTCGCCCTCCACGATCTCTCCTATATCGCTGCATGGGAACGGGTAATCAGAATTCTGGAGTTTTTTCAGGATTAACTTGCTGGATTCTGGCGGGGCAGCAATGAGTAGCCCTCCTGAGGTCTGGGGGTCAACCAGTATCATCTCCATAAAATCTCCGTCTTCACCGGTATTGTGCAAAAACTTCGAGCAAAATTTACGATTGGTATAGGCACCTTCCGGGATGATGCCCATATTGATAAAATCTTCGCAGCCCTGAATAAGCGGAATATGATCTTTATGGAGTCTGGCGCTGACTCCCGATGCCACAGTCATTTCATGGAGATGGCCGAGTAGGCCAAAGCCTGTGATGTCGGTACAGGCATGTACCGGATAACCATCGTCGCGCACAGCTGTGATGGTATCTGCTGGCGAACGATTGAGCGTCGCCATGATTTCAGTAATCTGTTTTTCGATTTCAGGATTTGTGAGCTTCCCTTTAATGGCCGTGGACAGGATGCCTGTTCCTAAAGGCTTGGTGAGAATCAAGCGATCTCCGGGTTTTGCACCACTGTTGAGAAGAACCCGATCAGGGTGAACAAGGCCTGTAATAGAGAGGCCGTATTTCAGTTCATCGTCTTCCACTGAATGGCCTCCAACGAGTAGCGCGCCTGCTTCCTCAACTTTGGACAAACCACCCCTTATCACCTCGCGAAAGACTTCAGGCCCCATGGTTTTAATGGGACAGGCAAGAATGTTCATGGCAAGCAGAGGTTTGCCTCCCATTGCATAGACATCGCTCAAGGCATTGGCAGCAGTGATTTGACCAAAGTAGTATGGATCATCCACAATGGGAGTAAAGAAGTCCAGGGTCTGGATGAGTGCTGTCTCGTCGTTTAAACGGTACACTCCTGCGTCGTCGCAGGTTTCAGCTCCAACTATTAATCTGTCATCTTTGGGTAATGTTATACCGCAGAGTATCTGGCTCAGGTCCCCTGGGCCAAGTTTTGCTGCTCAACCTGCGGCTTTTACAGTAGATGTTAGTTTTATCATTGTAAGATTGTAGGGAATGCGCCTCTCGTCCTGCTTGTAAATAGGCCCTGATTAAGGCAGGAAAAAAATAAAAATAGGACAGAAAGCGCTTTATTGTTGAATTTCAGTGGAACTTATTATTATAAGTCTTCTTATCAGATTTTAATAAAAGGCACAAAGATATTTCTTTTCTTTGTGCCTTTCCCTTTTTTTATGAGTTGCAGACAATGTTACTGGTCTTGCAATCAAAGGATGATGAAATGGATAGTCGTTTAGAAGTTTTGGAAGATGGACGTCCCAGGCATGAATGCGGTGTCTGCGGCATCTTTGGACATGAGGACGCATCTAAATTAACCTATTTTGGTCTCTATGCTCTGCAGCACAGGGGACAGGAAAGCGCTGGAATTGTTGCTTCTGATGAGGGGAATGTTTCCATTCACAAAGCCATGGGCCTTGTTCCTGAAATATTCTCTGAAGAAATCCTTCAAGGTCTGCCCGGTTCCATGGCTATGGGTCATGTTCGTTACTCGACCACAGGCGCCTCTAATATCACAAATTCCCAACCTTTAATGGTTACACACAAGGGATGGACACTGGCTGTGGCCCATAATGGTAATCTTGTTAACTCCATGGAATTACGCCAGGATCTGGAAGGAAAAGGATCCATTTTTCAGACGTCCATGGACAGTGAGGTGATCCTTCATCTCATGGCCCGCACGACTCATTTAGGGCTTGATAGGGCACTTACAGAATCGTTTTCATGTTTAAGGGGGGCATACTCAATCCTGTTAATGACCGAGGATACCCTTGTTGCAGTGCGGGATCCCGGTGGATTTCGTCCGCTCTGTCTTGGTAAATTAAATAACGGCTCCTGGGTTGTGGCATCGGAAACCTGTGCTCTTGACCTGATTGAGGGCGAGTATGTTCGTGATATTGAACCTGGTGAAATTCTTATTATCAATAAAGACGGGATCCGTTCTCTCTTTCCATGGCCCAGGCAGCAAACCAGTTTTTGTATTTTTGAACAAGTCTATTTTGCCCGTCCGGATTCTGATATTTTCGGCATTAATGTGTACGAATCACGAAAACGAATGGGGGAGATAATGGCTCGTGAATCTGATGTGGATGGGGATTTTGTAATGCCTTTTCCGGATTCCGGGAATTATGCAGCCATCGGTTTTTCGAAAGAATCCGGCATTCCTTTGGAAATGGGGATGATTCGGAATCATTACGTTGGAAGAACCTTTATCCAGCCTACACAGTCCATGCGTGATTTTAATGTACGAGTCAAATTGAATCCTGTGAGAGCATTGCTGAAGGGTAAACGTGTGATTATTGTTGAAGATTCGATTATTCGCGGCACCACTGGTAGAAGCAGAGTCAAGGCGTTGAGAGAGGCGGGGGCCACAGAGGTCCATATGATGGTGAGTTGCCCGCCAACCCGTTTTGCCTGTTATTACGGTATCGATTTCCCATCAACAGATCAACTTATTGCCTCTAAATTTTCAGTGGAGGGAATTGCTGCTGATCTTGGCCTGGATTCTCTCCATTATTTGAGTATTGACGGTTTGGTGGAAGCAACCGGCCTTTCAAGAGAGGACTTTTGTCTGGCGTGTTTTGATAATAACTATCCTGTTGAACCAGATAAGAATTTTACTAAAGATGCTTTGGAAGGATAGGGGGGACGATGGCAAAATCAATTATCATAGATGTCTATGAGTGTAATGGTTGTGGCTCGTGTGTGGAAATTTGTCCTGAAGTTTTTGCAATGGATGAGGCTGGGGAGAAAGCTTTCCTGATCGATCCGGATGCTGAGGTGACTGATAAGGTGGAAGAGGCAGCGGCTTATTGTGCGCAAAAATGTATTTATTTTGAATAAAAAGGCTTTTTTGTAATTATTTTGCCTCCTGCATTGGAATTACCCAAACAAAAAAACTATACTAGTAAAAATTAACTATGATGGCGTCGTAAAAACGCTTCACCTGCTTCGTTGTTGCATATTTTTTGTTTAATTAGGACGTGCCCCTGGTGTGCCGAAATTAAACAAAAAATATGCGCCTCGCATCTGAAGTTTTTCGAAGTCTGCGCGTATCTACTTAGCCATTTTTCAATTGAATTTTTTACGAGTTTATCAACTATGATGGACTCGTAAAAAGGTTAAAAATCTACAGCAATTTGGTGTGTTCTCTCTACCTCGTTTCGAGGACACACACTTCTTGCATACAATAGCCACTTACGGACCTCGAAAGCCATTACAGCAATTGACCTAATTCCTCATCAATGGGTAATTTGTCCCATCTCTCCATATAATTATAATTTCCTAACTCACCCACGACAGGGGGGGGGGGGGGGGGGGGGGGGGGGGGGGGGGGGGGGGGGGGGGGGGGGGGGGGGGGGGGGGG
>CAMZLK010000134.1 GCA_947311475.1 uncultured Desulfocapsa sp. | reverse complement strand
GAGGCGAAGCCGAAGAGTTTGTGTATTCCAAGCTGTATTAACATCAAATAGCTTGAAAAGTTGTCTATCATTTATCGTGATTCAGCTCAGCTGGCAGCTCGGTTTTCCGAAGTTCAGTCTTGTAGGAAAACTTTATAGTAGTCCAAGTTTGGTTGCTGTAAATCCCGCTTACCCCTGAGCCCGGTCGTTCTCTTCTCGGAGGCATGCGATTGAAACGAATAATTATATTGACTTTCTTTTGATGTGAACATATGGTTTGACTATGAAAGAATTACTATATCAATATAATCCGTGGTGGGAAGAATCGTTCAAGAACGAAAATGTGAAACCACGTGAAAAGTATCTCGTTGAACTTAGAAAATATTTAGAATTTAAGCAAATAATCATCCTCACAGGTCTTCGTCGTGTCGGCAAAACAACCTTGATGAAGCTAATTATTGAGGAACTCATAGGCAAAGGCATTGACTCAAAACATATTTTGTATGTAAGTCTAGATGACTATTTATTACACAAAAACAATATTCTAGAAATTGTTAATGAATTCAGAAAAATTCATAAAATAAAAATAGAAGAAAAAATATATCTATTCCTTGACGAGGTTACATACAAAGAAGATTTTCATGTTCAGTTAAAAAATATCTATGATTCCCAGAATACCAAACTATTTGTAGCCTCTTCATCTGCATCAATGCTACGTGACAAAAAGGCTAGTTTGACAGGTCGGGCCATAACACTTGAAATAAAGCCACTCGACCTTGAAGAATATTTATTTTTCAATGAAATAAGAATAAAAAAGAGAGATAAGCAATTATACAAATCACACTTCCTTGAATACTGCAAAGTCGGTGGCTTACCAGAAAATGTGTTAAATCCAAACAGAGAATATTTAATGAATCTGGTTGATGACATTATCCAAAAGGACATAACTGCTTTTCATGCTATTAAGAACCACCAAATAGTTCGAGATTACTTTACCCTTTTAATGGAGCGAAGCGGTAAACAGTTGAGCATAAATAAAATTGGGAAAATTCTCGGGATATCACCCGACACATCAAAAAGATATTTAAGTTTCTTTGAATCCACCTATCTTATTCACCTCCTTCCGCGTTGGGGAAAAACAAACCAAAAATTATTATCAGCAAAAAAAATATACGCATCTGATCTTGGCATAAAACATTTATTCATGGGGGAAAGAGATCTTGGTAGTTATTTTGAAAACTATATTTATTTATTGCTGAGAAATAAGAAGACGCTATATTATTTATACGAAAACACAACAGAAATTGATTTCTTCACAGAGGATAAAATTCTCATAGAATCAAAGTTTTACGCAGGACTCAACAAAAAGCAGGAGAAACTATTCAATGAATATCCTGCCAATAAAAAACTGGTAATTGACTCTGTAGAAAAGTTAGAAGTTTTGAATGAAATCTAAAGAGAACAATTTTATGCACCTGGCTGGCGAGCACGATCGTTTCCTTGTGGTTTATCAGAGATTTAGGCCACGTTCGAAGTTGGCAGGTTAATCCGCGGCCAGCAGGTGATAACGGACTTTCGGCGATGAAAATATGAGTAAGGTTATCAGGAATATGCTTTATTTACGATTTCACTTGATTTCTGGTGATTGCCGATAGACATCTTCCAATTAAGTCCCCTTCCTTTTGCTCAAATATGATATGTCCAGCAAGGCGTATCGCTTGACATATAGCGTGTACGTTATACATAGCTTGCTATGATCAGGAGTTGTAAAAATTCCAAAACCGAAAGGGTTCATCTTGCAGGTATTCCTAAGGGTTTTAAAGGGTTAGTCGGTGCGAGAGCAGTAAGGATTCTTGACTTAATCGAGGCTGCAACTACGCTGGATGAGTTGCCTCGCCTTGCCAGTTACAGGCTGCACAAATTGTCACGAGACAGAAAGGACAGGGATGAAATTGGCAAGTGTTGCCCAGTGGGTGAGTGACCGAAAGAACAATCGGGGACAAACCGAAAGCGCCGATTAAAACCGGTACAGGGTAGAGAATGAAAGAATCTTATGGTGAAGGTTCAGCAAATCACACCATCCTCGAGTCATGCGGCAATTACAGTAATGTAGTGGCTGAAGCGTTGACAGAGGGAAGCACAGGCGGGCTATTGAGCTCCGAAATCACCAGCTTTCGGGTGTGCCGATTACGTGGTCTGATAGGGAAGGCAACACGTTCTGCCGCATTATAATGCGAGCTGTGGAACGACCCGGCGGAGTCTTGGGACTTGGCATGTGTGGGCTGGAAAAAAGGCCAAAGTAGAAAGAAAAAAAACATATGTGGGTTTTCATGAACGGTTTCGAAGAGGGACTTGCGGGCAAGGCGGATTTCCGAAGTTTAGTCTTGCTGGGAAATTTATTGCTTACTCAACAAGATGGACCTGGAAAAACCTTCATCTTCGAGGCACGGAAATTTCATATCTTTTCGGCGTACTAGGGTACGTTGAAAAGATAAGAAATTTGCAGTAACGAAGAAGATGAAGAGTTTTTACGAGCCCATCAAGTTTGGTTGTTATTAATCCCGCAGCCCCCCTATACCAGCAGAACGGCTCAATGTTTAGGTTTATACCTGCTGTGTAATATATTTATTTCTTCCTGTGATTTGTAACCGCTAAGCATACTTCCAAGTGAGCCTGCAATGGCAAAAAGTGACATATAGAGGTGTGCTAAAAAGAGAGCAGTCATGGCGGCACCAAGAAAGTTGTGGATGATCGCCATCAGACGAAGAGTATCCACATCCCCTCGAAAACTCCATAGATAAAAACCAGTGTAAGCCATTACAAAACCGCCCATGGTGGCCAGCCAGAACCACATCTTTTGCCCTGCATTAAATTTTCCTGCAGGAACAACCTTCGTTTTACTGCTCAAATAGTCGCCCATGATAATCATCCATTTGATATCATAGAAGGCGGGAAACATATTTTTCAGCCACATCAGAAACATCGGAACGGCGCTGCTTAAGAAAAGAACAGCTGCAAAGATATGCACAGAGCGACCGTTCATAATAACAGCCCCGCCACCAAACATCTTCCCTAAGATTACCAGTAAACCGGTAATAACAAGCAGAGAAAAAGAAAAGGCCGCGACCCAGTGGATAATCCTGTTGAAAAGGTTGAAATAGTAAACCTGCTGGCCGGAGTGATCAAATTTTTTGGGACCTATGGCCAGATAGTGAAAGAAAAAGATAACCGGAACAAGGGTTACAATAAAGAGAAAAATTCTGCTGAACAGATATGCCTGTAAATTGGTGAAGAGTTCACCGTACTGTTGCCAGTTACCGGTGAATACTTCATTAAACTGTATCCAGGAAGCAGTGATTGGCCCGGCATCAATGGAACGTGCAAGCATTGGATCAGTTCCTGTGGCATATACAACAGAGGTGGATATTCCAGTTGCGGCAATTAAAGCGACAATGAGTATGGCTTTCATTGGGACCTCACGGAGCTAAAGAGGGCAGGCTGAAGGGGTAAATAGAAAACCCTTCAGCCTGCATACTTATTTCTTCTTGTATGCTTTGTCCCAGCCCCAGGCATTTACCCCGGAACCTCGGGTGAAAACTCTTTCCCGGTAGATATCGGCAACCACATCGGCGTCTCCTGCCATAAGTGCTTTTGTTGCGCACATGGCAGCGCAGAGCGGCACTTTACCTTCAGCTATCCGGTTCTGGCCGTAGAGCTTTTTTTCAGCCGGGCTGTTGGTCTTTTCCGGGCCACCGGCACAGAATGTACATTTATCCATGGCGCCTCTTGCGCCAAAGACCTGGCCGCCAGGAAATTGTGGCGCGCCAAATGGACAGGCCATAAAGCAGTAGCCACAACCGATACATGTTTTTTTACTGACCAGCACGATACCATCATCACGCTGATAAATAGCATCCACCGGACACACTGCGATGCATGGAGCATCGGAGCAGTGCATGCAGGCAACGGAGATGGATTTTTCTCCCATCTCGCCCTGGTTAATTGATATGACCCGACGACGATTTACGCCCACCGGGATATGATGCCCTTCCTTACAGGCAACAACGCAGCCGTTGCAGTCGATGCAGCGTTCCACGTCACAGAGAAATCTCATTCGTCCCATTATGTATCCTCCTACATTTATAACTGATTAAGCAGGTATTTTGTTTTGCCACATTAAATTACAAAGAAGGACTGGAACTGTTCAGAGGTGCCGCAGGTTCGTGTAGCGCTTCTGTCCGCCATAGCAGGGCTATGCGGATAGGAGCGATGCACGAAGATGTGGTACCTCTGGGCAGTTCCACGCAATCTAAGCTTTGCTGATTTTACATAACCCAGTTTTCGTTTCCTGCATCTGGGTAACAATGTCATATCCGTAGTTGGTAACAACATTGGCTGATTCACCAAGTGCATAGGGAACGGTTCCCTCCGGATAATTACCGGCCAGTGATCTTCCTTCGAGAAAACCTGCAAAATGGAAGGGAAGCCAGATGGTTTGAGTATCGATTCGTTTGGTGATTTTTGCTTTAACCTTGATTCTGCCTTCATTGGGAGATTCAATCCAAACCATATCACCATTGCGGATGCCATAATCATTAGCTGTTTTGATATTTATCTCAGCAAACATTTCCGGCTGGAGTTCTGCCAGATATTTATTACTTCTGGTTTCTGCACCACCACCCATATATTCAACCAGACGTCCGGTGGTAAGGATCAATGGAAAATCTTTGACCCAATCCGGCTTCTGTTCGCTTTCATAGCGGGTGTGTACCCTGAAATGTTTGGGCTTATCCTTATATGTCGGGAACTTGGCGATAAGATCGGGGCGCGGAGAATGAATAGGCTCACGGTGGATGGGAACCTGATCGGGAAAGTTCCAGACCACGCAGCGGGCTCTTGCGTTGCCAAATGGTGCCTGGCCACGCTTAATGGCCTCTTTCAGTGTCTTCTGGGAGAGGTCGGTCTTCCAGTTGGTTCCTGGTACAATCTCTTTAAATTCAGGATACCCGCCTTTTACCTGGCTGCCGGGATTAAATACACCCGCAGCTGCCAGCTGATTTTCTGTACGACCGCTTGAGTCATATGTTTTTTCCACACCAAAACGGTTTCTAAAAGGCAGACCTCCCTCAGCGACAGTTTTTGAAACATCATATAAAATAGGTGTACCCGGATGCTCTTCAGTCCAGCAGGGCCAAGGCATTCCGTAATAGTCGCCATCGCAGGGGCCGCCTTTGGCCTGAAGATCATCAATATCAAAAGTATGCCAGTTGTCGGTGTGTTTCTTGATACGCTCAGGAGTCTGTCCGTTGTAACCAATGGTGAGCGAACCGCTACCGAGTTCGAGGGTAACATCTTCGGGAACCTGTTTAATGTTTTTGTAGAATTTATCAGCAAATCCAAAGCGTTTTACAAGTTCGGCCATAATCCAGTAATCGTCACGACAGTCATGCACCGGATCAACAACCTTGTAGCGCCATTGAATCTGGCGTGAGGTGGAGGTGGTGCTGCCCGAAGTCTCATATTGGCTGGAACAGGGCAACAGGTACACATTGTCCTTCTCGCAGGCCGCTGCGGTGATGGTTGGAAAAGGATCAATAATAACTGCGAGTTCCATCTTGTCCAGTGCCTTTTTCAATTTATGGAACTGGGATTGGGAGTTTGAAGCACAACCCCAGAAGATAACGGATTTCAGCGGTGTGTATTGATCAATTTCATCTTCCTGGTTTACGCCATCATACCAGCGGGCCAGGGTAAAGCCTTTTTTACCCATGTACTCTTTGTCTTTAAAGCGTCCGAGCATCCAGTCGTAATCAACGTCCCAAACCCGGCACCAGTGCTTCCAGGAGCCTTCCTTCAGGCCGTAATATGCCGGGAGTGAGTTGGAGAGTACGCACATATCGGTTGCACCCTGTACGTTGTCATGGCCGCGAAAGATATTTGCTCCGCCGCCTGAAACGCCCATGTTACCAAGTACCAGTTGCAGGATACAATAGGCACGGGTATTACTGCTGCCGATTGAATGCTGGGTTCCACCCATGCACCAGATAACGGTACCCGGTCTGTGGGTGGCAAGCAGTTTGGCGATATGTAGAAGTTGCTTTGGTGGAACACCCGAAATATCCTCAACCACATCAGGAGTATATGCTTTTGCAACTTCTTTCATCTCATCAAAGCCGGCAACACGGGCCCTGATGAACTCTTTGTCATGCCAGTCATTTTCAATAATGGCATTGATGAGTCCCATCACAAAGGCTGTGTCTGATCCGGATCGAATCCGCACATAATCTGTTGCTTTTGCAGCAGTTCGTGTAAATCGTGGATCAACAACTATGACCGGTGCGTTGTTTTTCTCTTTGGCATGAAGTACATGCTGCATGGCAACCGGATGGGCAGCAGCCGCATTGGAACCAATAAAGAAAATCAGCTTGGAATGACGGATATCATTGACACTGTTGGTCATGGCACCGTAGCCCCAGGTATTGGCAACACCTGCAACTGTGGTTGAATGACAGATCCTTGCCTGGTGGTCAATGTTATTGGTTCCCCAAAACGCTGCAAGTTTCCGCTGCAGGTATGCCATTTCGGTTGAAACTTTGGCACTGCCATTCCAGTGAATTGCATCCGGGCCGTCTTTGTCCCTGATGGCGAGAAGCTTTTGGCTGACTTCGTCGAGAGCCTGATCCCAGGAAAGTTTTTGCCATTTCCCGTTCACCCGTTTCATTGGGCTTTTGAGACGTTTTTCACTTGTTACCATATCAATGGCACTGGCACCTTTACAGCAGTGTCCGCCACGGGAAAGGGGATGATCCTTGGCCACTTCCTGCCGAACCCAAACACCATTCTGTACCTCAGCAATAATGCCACAGGCAACGGAACAGTGGGTGCAGATGGTTTTGACTTTTTTACTGCCCGGATAAGGATCACTGTTTGCAGAGCTTGCAGCCATTGCCTTGCGGGTAAATTTAGATGTCATCGCCGCACCTGTTAGGGCGGCAGTGGCGGCAGAGATTTTTAAAAAAGAGCGTCTGGCCAGTTTGGGATTCAAACTCACCCTGGTGGATTTAGAGTCTGCAATCTGTGTGCTGCGGACTTTTTTTTGAGCCATCTTATTCCTCCCTTGGGGTGTTAGCGCAATGACTTGTAATAGTCTTTAAAATCTTTGGATTCCCGGTAAAGGACTTCATCGCTTTTCCGGACAGTCTGCTTATCTTTTGCATTCACCGTTCCTGCACTAAACATTGCAGCTCCTGCGATTGAACCCGTTATGAGTGTCTTAAGAAAAGAACGTCGTTCAGTATCTTCTTTTTTCATTGCCTACCTCCTCTGTTTAAGGGTGCGATGATGAAATAGTTTTCTTGAATTTCCTTTATACTTTAATTTCCAGTAAGCCTTGCTCAAGGGCTAAATAGCCATTCAAAAAGACAGCGCAGGAGAGATAAAAACTCGCCTGTGAGTTGGCTGATAATTGTTTTTTCATGGCAAGAGCCATTGGTTGCAGAAATCCGGTGATAAGCTTTGCCTGTTGCTCTTGTGTCGCCACGGTTTCAGCTTCTTCTTCAATCAATGTGGCAAGGGCATCAAGCATTAACACCAGATGATCTTCCGGTTCAGTAACATCGTTTTCTTTTACCAGGCGTGCCTCTTTTAAGAGTTGCCGATACTGTACCAGGGAAGGGCCAAAGCTTTTTCCATCAAGATAATGGCTGGCGTTCAGTTCAACTGGCTGCTCATTGTATGGATCAACAAAAAGGGCATAATATTCATCTTTAAGATCTTCCAGTTTTTTTGTTTCAAGCATTTGGCGGAGTTGTCGCACACCTTCGTCAAGCTCTGGATCTATACGGTTCTCAGCAAGAGCTGTAAATATTCCGCGCCAGCGGCTCATGCGGTCGGCATCGGGTTCCTGGGCAAAAAATGATTTTAACAGGTCAAGTAGACGCAGTCGGATGCGAACCAGCTGTTTGTCTTCACTTATACTCATGATTGTTGCCCTTCAAATATACGAACCACCCGACATGTATCACAATAGGCCAGGAGTTTGGGGTCAAAGTGTTGCGGTGATTTTTCCATCAGGAGCAGGCGTACCCGGTCCAGACTTTTTCGGGTTCCAAATATCTTGCCACATTTCTCGCATCGAGCAGGCTCTGCCCGGCTAAGTTCGCGAGACTGAAAAAAATCATCGCTGAGTTCCAGGCCATTTCTACTACTCAAGGCATTTTCCGGACAAATCGCAATACAACTTCCGCATTGTACACAATGTGATGGATTTGAAAGAAGAGTAAATTGTTCTTCATTTGCCTGAAGAGCCTCAATGTGGCAAGAGGAGAGACAGGCCAGGCATTGAGTGCAGCGACCTTCATCGCAGAGAATTGTGCCAAAAGTGTTGAATGTTTCACCTGCCAGTACAGCTTGGGAGGGCAACTGTTCTTCCAGTAAAGTTGTGAGAAGAGCCGCAAGGGTGGAACGTCGGTTGCCTTGATCCTTAATCACTTTTTGCCGGATAGATTGTATCTCAACTGTTTGTGTGAGAATAGAAGGCAGTTTATCCGGTTGGGTAATTTGAATAAACGCTTCCTCTCCTGAAAAAGAAGCAACAATTTGATTGCTTTGCTTGGCCTGTTCCATAAAGGCCCGGCTTATGTCATCCTGGTCCGAAGATAAAAGGATTATACGTCTGGCTCCTGCTCCATAAAGGCTAAGCAGGTGCATGGCTGTCAGGGCAGAAGGATTTGGGTATTCCAGAAAAAATGTTGATGAATAACGCTTAGACCTGTTTCGCCACCAGAAGCGGTGCAATTGCGCTTCATCGCCAATCACAATGGTTTTGGTGCCCGACACATCAAGCTGGGCCCAGTAATCCAGAAATTGCTGATCACTGAAACGTAGATATTGTATGGCACCAGTTGGGCAGGTGGCAATACAACTACCGCATTCAGTACAGCTCTGCTGGTTGATCTGTATGCCGTTCTCTGTGAGGCTAATGGCTTGTTCAGGACAGGTTTCAGCACACTTCGTACAACCGGTGTTGTGTGCTGCCAGATATTGGCAGATTGAGTTGTTACAGTAAACTACCTCGTCTACCAGATATTCACCAATACTTGCAAATAACCGGGGGAGTTCGGCTTCACGATAGATACGTTCGTTAACTTGTTGAAGATCTATATCAACATTCTCAAGTATGAGAAGTGCCGGAGTAGAGATGTTTCTCTGTTCGATGGCATGTAGATCCAAGGCTTTATTTTCGCAAACTGCAATACATTCTTTACAAAGCGAACATCTGGAAAAATCGAGAAAAAGCTGTTCCGAGAGGCAATCTTCGGGGCATGCTGTTCCGCAGGCTCCGCAATAGGTGCAACGCTCTGCCAGTATGGGGGCTTTTACCTGATAATGGATCTGGCATTCTTTCTCAGTACATTCTGTGGTCAACTGCTGTGCGGTTGTAAGTTCAGGATGATATCCTTCTAAAAGGAGTGGCTGTAAATCCAGCATGCCTCCATAGGTATCAATAAAAGAAAACAGTTTATCCGGATTATCAGCAAGTACAACAACACGTGGATCAGGGGCCAGAGTATAACTGCGAAAGCGGGTTCCAGTATGACGGGAAAGCTCAACGGATGCTATCTGGTGCAGTGCCGCCGCATTAAAAGTTCCAAGGTCGCCATTGAGCTGCAGACCAGGTGAAAGGGGAAAAGGGGAATCTGGATGGATTCCAGGAAATCCGCCAGCAAGAAGAATATCCTGTTCTGAGTAATCGGGACAGGAAAAGGCAGATCCCGGATGCAGTGAAGCAGGTGCAGAGGAGAAAGTTGTATTTGCGCCGTTGCCGTAGCAGAGCAAATGGGCTGAGTAGTTGGTCATTGATGTACCTTCAGTACGTGCGCGCATAAAAGGCCTTACGTGAAGTTACCTCTACTGATATTAGACGAAAGCAGGAAGGAAATCAATCAGGATAGAAAAATTTTTGGTGTAATATCTGACCGGTAATTGGGCGGGACGAATTATTTGTCTGGATCAATATCAAAAGTTACAGAAATTTCGTTGCCATCTTCGTCGATAAAGCTCTGTTCTAAAAGGTCTTGCTTGTCTATCTGTTCGATGAACGCTTCTGTGGTTTGGAATTTAGCTACAATATTAGCAATTATCTGCAAATTGTTTTTATCGATATCAGATGTTTGAAAGCCGGTATGAAGTGTGTTTTTATGGACAAGTGATGCAGTAAGCTGAATTCGCTCTCCATCTTCGGTGGTGATACTAATCTGGTACTCAGTATGCTCAAGAGGGGTTGCGGGCATAGCCGTCAAGCTAAGGGATTATAGTATTGATATAGTGAGAAAATTTGGCGCGACGAAACCTCAACCTCTCTCTCCGTTCCCAGCCTCATTATGGCCTCCTTCTTCACGGACGAGAATGATTATCAATTCTATATTCTCGCCAG
>CAMZLK010000133.1 GCA_947311475.1 uncultured Desulfocapsa sp. | reverse complement strand
ATATAACCTCAGCCAAAGAAGGCAGGCTCTGGGTTGTCCGGGTTGATCCCAACGATCAGGTTGATGTGCTTTTTCCCAATGAATACAGCACCGATAACACTATTAAGGCCTATCAGCCGTTATCTGTGCCGCCAAAAGGGGCAAACTATTCAATAGCAGCAACTGATCCTATCGGCCATTCCACGCTGGCCTGTATTGTCACCACCGGGGATACGGATCTGGGAGATGTTTTTTCCAGCCAGGGATTTTCTTCCAAGGCGCTGACCATAATCAAGAATAGTCCGGAATGGGGAATCGGCAAGTTAATAGTCGAAGTTACAGCTAAATAGTGCCCGTCCAGAAATGGCCTTTTCGCCCGATCTCGGCGTCACGCCGAAATGAAAAATGCTCACATATGACTAATATGCTGCGCTTTTTAATTTCGCCGTTCCTTGACCTCGAACGAAAATTCTCATTTCTGGACAGACACTAAACAAAGGATATGTAGATACTTGTAGGAGCCCAGTCCTCTGGGCGATAACTCAAAAACAAACGGAGAAAGAAATGAAAACAAAAAAACATTCTGTAAGCATTGTCGGCAAAGTATTAATCGCAGGAATAGCTCTATTATTTCTTGCCCTTCCTTTAACTGCCTCAGCCGATGAAGCAGCACAATCAAAACTTGGTATTCGACCTTCGGGAAGCGGCAGCAGCTCAAGCGTCGTACTCAATCAACAGGGTGATCTGCAAATTGATTTTCGGGCAAACAAACCATTTTATCGTGTAGATGAGGCAATATCCTTCACCATCAGGGGCAACAAAACTTTTTATCTCTACCTCTTCTCCATCAGTGAGCAGGGTGAGGCTATTATGCTGATTCCCGGTCCTGAGCAGAAAGGGAATAAGTCAGGGTGATTTTATCCTATCACCTTTATAAAACAACTTTAAGAAGTTACGTTTAAAACTGGACATTTTCTCTCAAACAAGATATCCTTAGTTATCCTGTAAATATTGTTTGAGAGAAAATGTCCAGTTTTAAACGTAACTTCTTAAAGTTGTTTTATAAAGGTGATAGGATAAAATCACCCTGACTATAATATGTCAAAATCACAAGGTAAATAGGTGTAATTACCTATTTGGGTGTAAATGTTTTTTCTGCCCCTCACAACAATCAGAGCTCTTGAACACTCTTGTGAGGTATATCGGCTCTGGAATAGCCATGAGTTTGATGGTTCAGGTTTGAGAAAAATTATTTCAGCTCAACTTTTGTGTTTTTCGTGAGTTGTCCCGTTGAAAATCGACGTATTGCTCTTATTATTCTTCCTGCTGCCTTTCCATCACCATAAGGGTTTCGTTTTTTTATATCAGATAGCCGTTTTTCAGGTGTGATGAGCAGACGTTCTGTCTCTGAAATAATCTTGTCTGTGTTTGTGCCAACCAGTGTCACAGTTCCTGCTGCTATGGCTTCAGGGCGTTCTGTTATATCTCTCATAACAAGAACTGCTTTTCCTAGAGATGGTGCTTCTTCCTGCACTCCGCCAGAGTCTGTTAAGATGAGTTTACATCGATCCATGGCATAGACAAATGGTGCATAGTCGAGTGGTTTGATCAAGTGGATGTTGTTAAAATTCCCAAGGAGTGATTCGATGGGTTGTTGAACTTTAGGATTAAGATGGACAGGATAAATAAAGTGGATATCAGGGTGGCGTGTGGCCAAGGTGGAAATCGCGTTACAAATATTTAGAAATCCCTGGCCGAAGTTTTCTCTTCGATGCCCGGTAATAAGTATAAAGGGCAATTGGCTGTGAATGATTTCTTTTGCAGAGCCGAAAACATCTCCCCATTCATGCTGGGTGGAAACTTTTTTTCGGACCCATAGTAAAGCATCAATGACACTGTTTCCTGTGACAATAATGTCCTCTGGCGCAACGTTTTCCCGTAATAAATTCTGATGTGCTTCTTCAGTGGGTGCTAAGTGCAATTGAGCCAATCAAGAAGTCATTGAGCGGTTTGCTTCTTCTGGAAAAGGTGCCATTAAATTACCCGTTCGTAATCCGGCTTCAATATGGCCAACGGGAATTTGGGAATAAAAGCCGGCCAGTGTACCAGCAAAACATGTTGTTGTGTCACCATGGACCAGAATCATATCGGGACGTTCTTTTTCCAGTACATCCCTGCTCCCCAAAAGAACCTTGCTTGTAATATCAAAAAGATCCTGATTATTTCTCATTATGTCCAAGTCATAATCAGGCTTAAGCTCAAAGAGATCCAGAACCTGATCCAGCATTTGACGATGTTGGGCAGTTATACATATTTTTGATGTAAAAAAAGAATCGTCCTCCAATGCCTTAATAACAGGTGCCATTTTAATGGCTTCTGGTCGTGTACCAAATAACGATAGTATTTTCATTGTTTCAAGGTGGCAACAGGTCGATTTGATTCTGCTTTTTGTTGCTTTGTGATGGGTTTAATTTGAAAACCATGGATCTATTGGTTTTCCCGGGAAGATATTTATACATATCAGGAGGCCATTCGTACAAGCTTTTTTCAAAAGCATTTATTCCTCATCTGCTTGCAATAGAATACTTTATTCTAATGAGGCTTCCTGTATAAAGCAATAGTTGTGAGAGCTTGTTTAAGGGGCTACTGGGCAACACTCCCTATGTATAGTGCTGTTATCTATTGAGATTGTCCAGGGGTTGCATTTGTGAATTGGATAGGGGATAATGCTTGATTGGCCATGGCATTATATCCTTTATAAGGAAAAAGTAAGTGTAATGTTTCTTTGAACAAGAATAAAAATCTTAATAACTTATGGAAAAACAGAGTAATTCGCTTTTGGCTTTGAATGGTTTACTCCCCAAGTTGTCACAGCAATGCGGATGGGAGGAACAGTTGGATCTACATTCCATTTTTGTGAATTGGCAAGAGTTGTTGGAAAGTGATATTGCGGATCATTGTCGGCCGCTAAAAATTGTAAAAAAAGTGCTTTGGGTGGAGGTGGAGAATTCTGCCTGGCTTCAGCAGTTTCAATTTCAAACGCTGTTACTTCTCGATATCCTGAATAGCTCCTTACGTCTTTCCAAGTTGAAAGGTTTGCGGTTTTGTGTGGAAGAAAAAGACCACCGTGCTGCTGATAAACCAGAATCAAGTTTGTCCTATGTGCAACCGCCGGCTAAAGATGTCGCTGACTTTGAACAGCAGGCAGGGATAATACCTGACCAGGAAGTACGAGAGGCTTTGGTGCGGTTTTGGTATCTTTCCCAGGCATGTAAAAAAGAATAAAAAACCAGCGTCTCTTCATACTTGCTTCCAAAGATGATTCGCAATACAATGTATCTTTATTTATTCGTCTTCCCCTTTACAAATATTTATTATTAATATGATGCTTTATGATAATGTTTTAGGTGCCATAGGTAACACCCCTCTGATCAGAGTGAATCGGTTAAACCCCTCTCATGTACCGGTTTATGGAAAACTGGAATCCAGTAATCCCGGCGGCTCCGTCAAAGAGCGGATTTCTCTTTCGTTAATTGAGGCTGGAGAGGCAACCGGAGAGTTAACAGGTGACAAAATTGTGCTGGAAGCCACCAGCGGAAACACCGGCATTGGACTCGCCATGGTTTGTGCAGCTAAAGGGTATCGCTGCCAACTTGTTATGCCGGAATCCGCATCGCTGGAACGTCGACAAATCATGCAGGCTTATGGCGCAGAAATTCTTCTTACACCTGCAAAAAGAAGTACAGATGGAGCCATTGAAAAAGCTTATGCCATGGCTCGGGAACATCCGGAACGTTATTACCTCACAGATCAGTTCAATAATGATGCGAACTGGCAAGCCCATTATGATCATACAGTGCCTGAAATATGGGAGCAGACAAATGGAAAGGTGAGCCATGTGGTGGCAACTCTTGGCACATCCGGCACTGTAATGGGGCTCTGTAAATGGTTTTCGGAACATCATCCCGATGTGGAAATTGTGGCTGTGGAGCCATTCCTGGGACACAAAATCCAAGGATTAAAGAACATGAAAGAGTCGTATCGTCCCGGGATTTTCGATAAATCCCTGCCCGACCAGATCATGAGGGTTCATGACGAAGATGCATTCCGGATGGCACGTCTTCTAGCCAGAAAAGAAGGGCTCCTGGTTGGGATGAGTAGCGGCGCGGCCATGTTTTGTGCCCTTGAACTGGCTGAAAAGCTCGACAGTGGTCTGGTGGTGACCATTATTCCTGATGGTGGCGAACGCTATCTTTCAACACCTCTGTTTACCAGAAAAAACAAAGTCACAGAGAAGAAATCTGGTCTCTGTTTTTTTAATACTCTCACAAAAAAGAAAGAAGTTTTTCAATCACAAAAAGAGAAAACAGTTACTTTTTATACCTGTGGGCCAACGGCATATGAACCTTCAAATTTATCTCTTTGCAGGCGCTTTATCGTCTCAGATCTTATTACCCGATACCTGGAACACAAGGGCTATGAGGTTAATGCATGTATGAATTTCACGGATATTGATGACAATACCATAGAGGGCGCAAATAGAGCCGGACTGTCTTTAGAGGAGTTTACCGGGAAATATATTGATGGTTTCATGACAGATATTGACTCCTTAAATGTAAAAAGGGCCACAAATTTCCCCAAAGCATCTGATCATATTGGTGATATGATTGAGATTGCCCATGAGTTATTGCATAAAGGTTTTGCTTATGAAAAGCATGGTTCTATTTATTTTGATATCTCAAAATTTAAAAAATATGGCCATCTCTCTGGAATTGATCTTGGTAAAATAAAGCTTGGTCGAACAGTGGATCTTGACAACTACGATAAGGACAATCCACGTGATTTCACACTCCTAAAACGTTCCACCCTGGCTGAACTGAAAAAAGGAATATTTTATGAGACTGACTGGGGAAATATACGCCCCGGATGGCACATTGAATGTTCAGCCATGTCTATAAAGCATCTGGGTGAGACCATGGATATCCATACCTCAAGCCGGAACCTTATCTTCCCGCACCATGAGAATGAGATAGCCATTGCTGAAGCTCTTACGGGGAAAAAGCTGGCAAACTATTGGCTTCATTCTGAATTACTACTTGTGGATGGAAAGAAAATGTCAGCTGAAGCTGGCAACGTAATAACGTTAAATGATGTTGTGTTACGTGGCTTTACTCCCCGTGATATCCGCTTTATGATGCTTTCCGTGCATTATCGTAAACCGATTAATTTTTCATTTAAGCGTCTGAAAAATGTTCGAACTGCACTGCGCCGCATTGATGAATTCACCTGCAAACTTCTTTGCCTGCCCCCAGGAAGACCGCATCCGGAGGTAACTGCTTATGTGTCAGCCATGGAGGAACAGTTTTTTGAGGCCATGGATGACGATCTGAATGTGTCAAAAGGGATGGGCGCTATCTATAAGTTTATTAAAAAGACCAATCCGATTCTTCATGTTAATCATCTTGACGGGGATCAGAAAAAGTACATTCTTGACAGTTTAAAAAAGATTAACGAGATTTTGCAGATATTTCGTCTTAAGGGCTGCCCGCTTGCCCCCTCTGTTAATGCAATTATTCAGCGTAGAGAAGAGGCAAGGCTGGGAAAAGATTGGAGAACAGCAGATGAAGCACGAGATGAACTTATCCGAAAAGGAATTCAGGTTATCGATACTGCCACAGGACCGGTATGGAAAACGGTTGATAAGGATTGATCTGGATCGTGTCCAAATAAAAAATGGAGTTGATTTTTTGCTTCCTATCTTTTATGTGTAAGCATATCAAATGCGCCAATAGCTCAGCTGGATAGAGCAACGGCCTTCTAAGCCGTAGGTCGCAGGTTCGAACCCTGCTTGGCGTACCAGTTTTATTGTGTAAGTTTAATAGGTTGTGCTGGATGTTGGGCTGTTTGGCTTTTTCGTTTTACCTGGTTTTCTTTTTTTGGTGTCCCGAAATTGTCCCAAATATATCTATAGTGTTTTAAAGTAGTTTGTATCAGTCGTGTCCGGTTAGGATTTTGCATGTTTAAAAATAAACAAATTTTCTCAAAATAGGGGCATTTTTTTCTTGACAAACAAATAATTTTTCGCGGTCGACCTCCTTAAAAGAACAATCTTTTAAGGTGGTTACGACAATTCCCATAAAATGTTATTCGCGGCGGCATATAGCACACTTT
>CAMZLK010000132.1 GCA_947311475.1 uncultured Desulfocapsa sp. | reverse complement strand
CCTGTAATGCCTGGGGCTTGTATGAAATGCACGGCAATGTCTGGGAATGGTGTGAGGACTGGTTTCAGGAGGATCTGGGTTCGGATTCGGTCACTGACCCGAAGGGGCCGGAAGGGGGTGAGCGCCGTGTTGTGCGCGGTGGCTCCTGGCGCAGCAACGGCGGGTTTGTTCGTTCCGCCCTCCGTGACGGGAGCCATCCCGGCGATCGCAACGATTTTATCGGCTTTCGCCTGGCCCGAGGTCATTGAGCAATGCATGCAGGGGCTGTCGGCTTTCGCCTCTGTCGTACGCGGCAGAGCGCGTCGAACAGAGGTGAAGGTCGACAGCACCGGAGTAAGAAAGGGGATTGGTTTTTTGAGCCCCCCTTTTTCTTACTCCATGTTACAACCTTGCATTTTGTGTGTTATGATTGCAATATGCAAGGTAATTATATCCCACGGCAGCTTGTAAAACTTCGTATCAAAAACATGGAAATTTTCTATCTTTTCAGCCTACTGAGGTGCATTGGAAAGATCGTGATATATGCCTGGCAATATGCCTGGCAATGCGGAGGACTGGGTCGGTGTTTACCCGCAAGGGGCAGTCAGTGATTGGGTAAACAAAAATGTAGCAACGAAGCAGATGAAGAGTTTTTACGACGCCATCAAAGAATGCTCAGGAAGGGAGCAGCTGAGCTTCGAAGGAACGCTGTATATCGGAGGCCTTGATACGTTGAAACGAGCTGAGCCTTGATGTCGGCGAATCTCCAGAATCTGAAGAATGGGGGCAGTTTATCCCTTCTCTCCATTATTTCCTGCCACGATTACAGCGTACATTGACCTTTCGGTTGTGGTCTTTTGCCAACAGATGCTGCATAAAGAACCGTTTCTTCTTTTGGATCGAGTCCCAGGAGTTTATTCACTTCGTCGTCATAAAAAGCAGCCACCGGACAGGCGCCATTTCCAGTTGCTTCGGCCGCGACAATAAGATTTTGACAAATATGTCCTGCGTCAAGCAGAATATAGCGCATTCCCCTGTTGCCGTACTTACTCATGGAACGCCGAATAACTGCTGACCAGAGAAAACTAACGGCTGAATGTGCCATAAAATTTTGATTGAGACATACAGCAGCAACTGCTTCAGCGCTATCTGTTTCGCTTAAGCTATCAAGGGAAAAATTTTCCACATCGAAATGGTATAATCCCGGATCTAAACCTTCCACAAGGTTCGCACTGAAATAGGTCTCTATGGGATATAAGGCCCCGCCGGATGGAGTAGTCCTGAATGTGTAGTTGCCGGATTTTGCGGTGATTCCCTGGCAGGCCCAAAGCATAAAAGCAAGTTCTTCCATTGATATCGACTGCTTTTCGTATTTACGCAGAGATCTCCTTTTTTGGAAAAGTGGAGTAATACGTGCTTCTTTCAACTTCCATTCAGTTGGCAGTTTGATCTTTTTCGCATCCGGATATTTTTTAAAAGTATCAACTTCTGCAATGGCAGGGCGTTTTATTGTTTTAATGGTTTTTCTGTCATAGGCAGTTTCTCGAATGTATTGGTATCCTGTGCAATCAGAAAGTTCAGGCATGATCCACCTCTTGTTGGGGCTGTTTTTGTTTGGCCAGCTGTCCGCAGGCTGCAGAAATATCTTCGCCTCGACTTGTTCGAATAAATACAGAATAGCCGGCATCACGTACAATTTTCTGAAAGGCATAAACCCTGTTTCGTGATGGACTCCTGTACGGTAATCCGGGAGACTCATTGTAGGGGAGCAGGTTAATTTTACAGGGGATTCCTTTTAATATTCGCGCAAGCTCGCGTGCCTCTTCATCAGAATCGTTTATATCTTTCAAGAGAATATATTCAAACATGATTCTTTTGCGTTTGGCCATGGGGTAGTCTCGGCATGCCTGGAGTAATTCTTCCAATGAGAAGCGGTTGTTCACCGGCATAAGACTGTCTCTCGTCTTGTCGTCAACGGCATGTAGCGATATGGCAAGGTTTACGTCAGTCTGTCTCCCAAGTTGCATCATTTTATCTGCTATACCACAGGTGGAAACGGTAATTCGACGATTTGTCATGTCGAGCCCACGCTGTTCTGTGAGAATCGATATGGATTTAATCAGATTTTCGAGATTATTGAGTGGTTCGCCCATTCCCATAAAGACAAGATTGGTAACACGGTCAGGACCAATGAGTTTTCCTTTTGGTTCATTGCGAAGAAAGTCACCAACGGCACATACCTGATTAACTATTTCAGAAGGTATAAGGTTGCGAATAAATCCCATGGTTGCAGTGAGACAGAAAGAGCAGTTCATGGCACATCCAACCTGAACTGAAACGCAGAGGGTGTTTCTGTCAGGTTCTGGAATAAGCACAGATTCAATTACTTTTCCGTCATCAAGCGAAAAGGCAAATTTTACACAGCCATCACTTGATCGTTGGATCAAAGGATCGCTAAACGCTGACATATAGGCGTGATCGACCAAGGTGGCTCTGAAATCTTTGGCAAGATCTGTCATTTGAGAAAAATCTGTAATGCCTGGCCGATATAACCAGGCCATTATTTGTCTACCGCGAAATGCGGATTGCCCGAGGGATTCCACAAATTGAACAATTTCGTCCTGGGTAAGGTTGCGAAGATCTGTTTTAGCTGTGTTTTTCATTTAATTTAAAGGGCTCGGAATTTTTCGGGTACAAGGGGGCTGTTTCCTGCTAAGGCCGCATCAATTGATTGAAGCATGGATTCTTTATCACGCCCCAGACGACCACTTAAAGGAAGATAATTTGAGGCGTGGTTTGCCATGAACTGAACAGGATTACAATCTATATGTTGTATCAACTCACGTAGTTCAATAAGCATTCCTTTCGCATCCGGTAATTGGAAAGCACCTTTTTCGTAGAGTGCACCAAGTTCTGTATTCGCAAGGGGCATAAGGCAAAGGGCTGCAATTTGTTTTGGTTGCATTTCAGTGAGCACCCTTGCTGATTCATGTGCATGCCTGATACTCCCAAGCGTGCCACCAAGACCGAGCAAAACAGTTACAGAGAGGAATATTCCTGCTTCTTTTACACATTTGCCAGCATCAACCATGGATGCTGCAGTTTCGCCTTTTTTAACAAAAGTCAAAACGTCGTTATCTCCACTTTCGAGCCCCATATAAATGCGATGTAAACCAAGTCTTTTTAACTCTTTTAATTCATCAACAGTTTTGGAACGTATTGCCTTGGCATTTCCATATAAAGCAATACGATTTACATGTGGAAGATACTCTTTTATTTGCTTAAAAAGTAAAAGAAGTCGTTTTTGTGATAAAATAAGGACATCACCATCGGCTAGAAAAATACGCTTTTGATGGCCACAGTATTGCGCCGCAAAGGAAAGATTTTCAGCTATTTCTTCATTGCTGCGGATACGAAATTTCTTATTGGAATCTTTATATGCACCGCAAAAGGTACATTTATTATGGGAACATCCAACAGTTACCTGAATTATGATGGAATTTGCCTCACTGGGAGGACGAATTATATCTCCATCATAATTCATGAGAGTTTATCAGG
Source organism: uncultured Desulfocapsa sp. (assembly GCA_947311475.1). Lineage (GTDB taxonomy): Bacteria > Desulfobacterota > Desulfobulbia > Desulfobulbales > Desulfocapsaceae > Desulfocapsa. Next base: position 1,329 of record CAMZLK010000132.1, on the reverse strand, counting down.
CTATTAATTAGCTGCTTCAAATTCTTTCATAAAAGCAACAAGCTTCTCAACGCCTTCTGTGGGGAATGCATTGTAGATAGATGCCCTGCAACCACCAATGGAACGATGTCCCTTCAATCCCATTAAGCCAATTTTTGCAGCTTCTGCTATGAATTGTGCTTCAAGATCAGCTGAGGGAAGATTAAAAGAAATATTCATGATAGATCTTGAGCCAACTTCTGCGTGTCCACGGTAATAATCTGTGCTGTCAATGCAATCATAGAGAAGAGCAGCTTTTGCTATGTTTCTTTTTTCCATTGCCTCGACACCGCCTTGCTTTTTGAGCCATTTCAGTACTTCTCCTACTCCATAAATTGCAAAGCAGGGTGGGGTGTTAAACATTGAATCTTTATCTGCGTGGGTTTTGTATTTGAGCATTGTTGGTGTGTTCTCTGGAGTTTTCTCCATCAAGTCTTCACGAATAATAACAACCGTTACACCAGCAGGCCCCATATTTTTTTGGGCACCGGCAAAGATCAGACCAAATTTAGATACATCGATTTTTCTTGAAAGAATATCTGAGGACATATCAGATATTAAGAGTTTGTCTGTATCGGGAAAGGTAGGGAATTGGGTTCCATAAATTGTGTTGTTTGACACAAAGTAAAGATACTCGGAATCATCACTAATGGAGTATTCACCTTGCTCTGGAACCTTGTTAAAGGTCTGTTCTTCACTTGAATACGCGACTTCAATTTCACCAAAGAGTTTTGCCTCTTTGATGGCTTTTTTTGACCATGTCCCAGTATTTAAATACGTTGCCTTTTCACCATTTCCTAAAAGATTCATGGGAATCATGAAAAACTGGCTTGAGGCACCACCTTGCAGAAAAAGGACTTTGTAGTTATCGGGAATTTCCATAAGTTCCCGAAGCAATGATTCTGTATTTTCAGCAACGGCCATAAACTCTTTGGAGCGATGGCTCATTTCTATGAGCCCAATACCGGTCTCTTTGAAATTCTTAATATCTTGAGAGGCTTGCTCAAGAACATCAATGGGTAGTGTTGCGGGCCCGGCACTGAAATTATAAACGCGATCGACCATTTTAATTGCTCCTTCTGGTAAATACCTTAATTGTGTGAAAATTGATGGCGTCGTAAAAACTCTTTATCTGCTTCGTTGCTACATTTTTTGTTTAGCCATCTCTCAATTGACCTTTTTACGATTTTGTCAAAATTGATAAATGACAAGCTCGTAAAAAGGTCAAAACAAGATGGACTTGGAGATAAGCGTAGACTTCGAAAACCTTCATATTCGAGGCACGGAAATTTCTTATCTTTTCGGCGTACT
>CAMZLK010000131.1 GCA_947311475.1 uncultured Desulfocapsa sp. | reverse complement strand
GTTGGACAATCACATATACGAAAAGATGTCAGGGCAAAGGTTACTGGCAAAACTCGTTTCACCGATGATTTCACCATGCCCGGGATGTTGCAGGCAAAATATGTCAGAAGCCCCATTGCCCATGGGCTTGTGAAGAGCATTGATACAAATGCTGCCCTTGCTATTCCTGGTGTCGAGGCTGTTTTTACCCATGTTGATGTGCCCAAAAATCAATTCCCCACGGCCGGGCACCCTTTTTCCCTCGATCCTGACCATCAGGATGTGGCAGATAGATTATTACTTACAGATCATGTTCGCTATCATGGCGATGAAGTAGCCATTGTTGTTGCCCGTGATCATCTGAGTGCTGCAAAAGCCGCAAAAGCTGTGGTTGTTGAGTACGAGGAACTGCCTGCATGCGTTACTTCTGAGGCTGCAATGGCCAAAGACGCTCCGGCCATACATGACGGCGGCAATATAATTAAATCCACCACTTTTGAAATGGGTGGATATCTGGCAGATGCAGAAAAAGAGACGGATATTGTGGTGGAAGGTACATTTGTCACACCCATCATCCTGCACTGCCATCTGGAAAACCATACAGCCTATGCCTATATGGATGATAACGATCATCTGGTCATTGTCAGTTCCACCCAAATTCCCCATATCTGCCGCAGGATAGTCGGGCAGGCACTTGATATGCCCTGGGCAAAGATCCGTGTCATAAAGCCATATATCGGTGGAGGGTTCGGCAATAAACAGGATGTTGTTCTTGAGCCCATGGTTGCTTTTTTAAGCAGTAAAATGGATGGAAGACCAGTCAAACTTGAGCTTGAACGGGAAGAGTGCTTAATTGCCACCAGAACCCGCCATGCGCAAACAGTAACAGCGCGCGCCGGAGTGACAAACGATGGTGTCATAAAATTTATTGATCTGAAGGTGATCAGCAACACTGGTGCTTACGCGTCCCACGGACATTCTATTCCCATGGCAGCAGGATCAAAATTCTGTCATTTATATCCACGCAGTGTGGCAAAGTTTTCGGCCACCAGCCATTATGGGAATATTCCGGCAGCTGGTGCCATGCGGGCCTATGGCTCCCCTCAGTTGTTCTTTGGTGTGGAAAGTGTGCTGGAAGAAGCTGCTCGCAAAATCGGCATGGATTCCGTGGATTTTCGTATAAAAAACTCGGCCCGTCCTTCAGACATTATCTCAAAGACAGGGAATCTGGAACACTCCGTCGGGATGATAGAATGTTTGAAAAAAGGGCGTGAAGCAATAGCTTGGGATGCCAAAAAAGAGCGTTATGCCAATCAGGATGGAAATATTCGTCGCGGGCTCGGAGTGGCATCTTTCAGCTACGGTTCCGGAACCTATCCGGCCTGCGTTGAGATTGCCGGTTGCAGGCTTGTTTTAAATCAGGACGGATCAGTACACATGCAGATTGGTGCCACGGAAATAGGTCAGGGCTCAGATACTGCTCTTGCCCAGATGGCAGCCGAAACCCTTGGTATCGACTATGATGCCATCCATGTGGTATCCGAACAGGATACCGATGTCTCACCCTTTGACCCCGGTGCCTACGCTTCCCGGCAAACCTATGTTGCAGCCCCTGCTGTTTATCAGGCAGCAAAAAAGCTCAAAAGAAAAATATTTGAACATTGTCATATGATGACAGGAGATGATACAGAAAACCTTGATCTGGCCGGTGGGAAAATAGTCCGTAAAGATCAGCCGGACCGTGTGGTTCTTGATCTCAATGATCTGGCACTGGACAGTTACTACCATAAAGAACGCGGTGGACAGATAACTGCCGAGGTTTCAAGTAAAACCTGTACCAATGCTCCAAGTTATGGTTGCACTTTTGTTGATCTTGAAGTGGATGTCCAGATGTGCGCTGTAACCATTAAGCAAATTATAAATGTTCATGATGCAGGGAAAATTATCCACCCTCTTTCAGCTGTGGGGCAGGTACATGGCGGTATGGCCATGGGTGTCGGTATGGCCCTTTTTGAAGAGTTACTTGTTGATCCTGAAAGCGGCTGGATTTATAATGGCAATCTGCTCGATTACAAAATTCCAACCTGTGTGGATATCCCGGATCTTGAGAGTGCATTTGTGGAAACCCACGACCCCACGAGTCCTTATGGCAATAAATCGCTGGGCGAACCACCTGTCATTTCCCAGGGGCCTGCCATTCGCAATGCAATCTGGGATGCAACTGGAGTGAAGATCAACAAAATGCCCATGACTCCCAAAGTCCTCTTTACACATTTTAACGCAGCAGGCCTGATCCAGGAGAGAAAATAGAAATGTTTCCCATTGAAAAATATCATTTTGCAAGCAGTGTGGGTGATGCTGTGCAGGCGCTTGCTGCCGATGAAAAGGCGAGAATAATTGCAGGCGGAACCGATGTTCTGGTACGGCTCCATGGTGGTAACAGCGATTATGGTCGCCTTGTGGACATAAATGGCCTGCGCGAACTTAAGGAAATCAGTATTGACGCAGAAGGTACTATCCGGATTGGCTCACTTGCCAGTTTCACTGAAATAATGGAGCATGAAATTATTACAAAACATGTACCGGTAATTGCAGAATCCCTGGCAACCATTGGTGGTCCGCAGGTTCGAAATGCCGGTACCATGGGTGGAAATATCTGCAACGGTGCAGTGAGCGCGGATAGCGCCTGTGCCGCTCTTATCCATGAATTTGATCTTGTTATAGAGGGTACAGCTGGTGAACGAATCCAATCCATTAACGGCTTTCATACAGGGCCTGGCCGAACCATCCTGAAAAAAGGTGACCTGTTGAAATATTTTTGTATTCGAAAGGAGTTTTATCAGGGATTCAGCGCATCTTATTATAAATACGCCATGCGTGGAGCCATGGATATTGCCACCATTGGTTGTGGTGCGGCAGTAAAAATGCAATCTGATACAATCGAGACACTAAAACTTGCCTTTACTGTTGCCGCCCCCACTCCCATTCGTTGTAAAAATGCTGAGAAGGTCATGGAGAACAAAACCCTTAGTGAGGAAACGCTGCAAGCCATGACAGAAGCACTTGAAGAAGATGCAATGCCACGCGACTCCTGGCGGGCGAGCAAAGACTTTCGTTTGCACCTCATTAAAACCCTGTCAAAAAATGTGATCTGTCAGGCAGTGGAGAATCGGGGAGGAATGAAATAATGCAGACCATGAAAATTAAAATGACCATTAACACTAAAGCATATGAGATGGACATGGATGTTCGTAAATCTCTTATGGATCTGCTGCGTGAACTTGGCTACACCAGTGTGAAACATGGTTGTGGCGTGGGAGAATGTGGAGCCTGCACTGTTCTTGTGGATGATATCCCCATTGATTCCTGTCTTTACCTGGCAGTCTGGGCAAATAATTGCGCCATACGTACAACAGAAGGCGAGTGCAGGGATGGCAAGCTTTCCACTGTACAGAATGCCTATGTAGAAGAGGGAGCTGTCCAGTGCGGATTTTGCACCCCCGGCCTTATTATGACAACAACTTCCTTTCTGGAAAAAAATAAGGGAAGAAACGTAAACCATGATGAAATCAGGGTCGGGCATGCAGGGAATTTGTGCCGCTGTACAGGCTATCAAACCATTATTAATGCAGTGAAAAGAGCCAGGAAAAAATAATGACGGAGCTACAATCAATATCTGCCATTAGAGGCCGGTTTTTTGATATTGCAGGTATTGTTGATACCCCGTCAGAGCTTGAAGAAAAAGTCAGGCTCTTGGAAGATGGTCTGTTGCTGCTACGCAACGGACATATGGAGTGGTTTGGAAGCTGGGAAGAGGGGAAAGAAAAAATTCCTGAAAACTGTTTTGTCCGTGAGTATTCCGAGAAACTGATAGTACCCGGATTTATTGATACCCATCTTCATTACCCCCAGGCAGAAATAATGGGGGCCCATGGTGAGCAGTTGCTGGAATGGCTTGAAAATTACGCCTTCCCGGCAGAGAAACAGTACAAAGATAGAAAATATGCAGAAAAGATGGCCGATTTTTTCATTGACCAGCTTTTGCGAAACGGAACAACTACAGCGCTGGTATTTTGTACAGTACATAGTGAGTCAGTTGAAGCTCTTTTTACTGTAGCAGAAAAGAACAAAATGCGACTCATTACCGGCAAGGTATTGATGGATAGAAATGCGCCTGATTACCTGCTTGATAGCCCTGAAAGTGGCTACAGTAAAAGCAAAAAGCTCATTGAAAAGTGGCACAAAAGAGGGCGTCTGCTCTATGCAGTCACCCCTCGCTTTGCTCCGACATCAACACCTGAACAACTGGCTCTGGCAGGTAAATTGAGACAGGAATTTCCGGACACCTATATGCAGACGCATCTTTCTGAAAACAGGGCCGAGATCAAGTGGGTGAAAGAATTATTTCCTGAACGGGAAAATTATCTTGATGTGTATCATCACTACGGGCTGACAGGTTCCCGCTGTGTCTTTGCGCATTGTATTCATCTCGAAGACAGGGAATGGGAGTGTTTGCGGGACACTGCTTCAACTATCGCTTTTTGCCCAACATCCAACCTCTTTCTCGGCAGTGGCCTGTTTGATCTGAACCGTGCCAGGGAGAAAAAAATACAAGTAGGGATGGCCACAGATGTTGGAGGTGGAACCTCACTCAGCATGCTGAAAACATTGGGCGAGGCCTACAAGATAATGCAGCTTCAGAAACAAAAACTATCAGCTTATGAAGCATTTTATATGGCAACCCTTGGTGGCGCTAAAGCGCTATCACTGGATCATGTGATTGGTAATTTCAGTATCGGTAAAGAGGCGGACTTTGTGGTGCTTGATTCTGCGGCAACAGCCTTGCAGGCCAAGCGTTTAGAGAAATCAAAAAACATAGCAGACTTATTATTTAGTCTCATCATACTAGGTGATGATAGATCCGTCTTTCACACCTATGTTGATGGCAATCTCGCATATGAGCGGAAACGAGATGAGTAAAACACCACGCCTTCAATTAAAGGGAATGACAAAAATCTACCCCTCAGTAATTGCCAATGATTCAATTGATATGACAATTATGCCCGGTGAGATACATGCAGTACTTGGTGAAAATGGTGCCGGGAAAAGTACACTCATGAAGGCAATTTATGGGGTTGTGAAGCCCGATAAGGGCCAGATATTATGGAACGGAGAACCCGTTACCATTCAAAACCCAGCCCATGCGAGAAAACTTGGTATAGGTATGGTCTTTCAACATTTTTCCCTGTTTGAGACCTTGACTGTGACTGAAAATATCGCGCTTGCCATGGAAGGTTACAAAAATCTGGATTCTCTTGCTTCGCGAATAAAAGACGTCTCGGAACAGTATGGACTGCCCCTTGATCCGGGGCGTCTGGTGCACTCTTTACCCGTGGGGCTTCGCCAGAGGGTTGAGATACTCAGGTGCCTTCTTCAAGAGCCAAAATTGTTGATTATGGATGAACCGACATCGGTTCTTACGCCTCAAGCTGTAAGAAAAATGTTTGAAACCTTGCGGCGTCTGGCGGATGAAGGCTGCTCCATTTTGTATATCAGCCACAAACTTGATGAAATAATGGAGCTATGCCACAGCGCCACAATTATTCGAGGCGGAAAAGTTACAGGATATGCCATTCCTGCAAACGAAACAGCTACGAGTCTGGCCAAGATGATGATTGGCAAGGAGCTTCCTTCATGCTCCCAGGATAAACCTGTTATTGATGGCCCGGAATTTCTTGGTGTGAACAATTTATCAAAGGCAGCATCTGATCAGTTTGGAACAGATCTTAATGCAATCAGCTTTTCTGTAAACGGTGGAGAAATATTAGGTATTGCGGGTATTTCCGGAAATGGTCAGCAGGAACTTCTTGCGGCATTAAGTGGTGAGAAGCCAGTTGCTGACAATGATAGTGTCACAATTTGTAAGGAACCTGTCGGGCATTTAAATCCGGATGAGAGGCGAAACAGAGGCATGGGGTTTGTTCCTGAGGAGCGTCTGGGAAGGGGAGCCGTTCCGGGAATGTCACTTTCCAATAATGCAATCCTTACTGCGCATCGTCATGGAATGGTAGATAAAGGTTTACTCAAATTTAATAAGGCTGCCGAATTTGCAAAAAACTGTATCAGCAATTTTGGTGTAAAATGCGGATCCAAGGACGATCCCATTACGAGTTTATCTGGTGGCAATATTCAAAAATTTATAACCGGACGTGAAATTCAGCAGACCCCAAAACTCCTCGTAGTCTCTCAGCCCACGTGGGGGGTTGATGTGGGGGCGGCAAATATTATTCGCCAATCCATGATAGATCTGCGCAACGCCGGTTCAGCAATTCTTGTGGTTTCAGAAGAGCTGGACGAACTCTTTGAAATATGTGATCGCCTGATCGTTATTGCTGACGGGTATGTCTCTCCTTCTCTCAATGTCTGTGATACCAGCAAAGAAGAGATTGGAATCTGGATGAGTGGTATGTTCCCGGGCGGCCCGGCGGAGAGGCAATCGCAACCGACAGACTCTGATGATAGCAGGAATGAGGAACAGCATGTTGCTTAGAATAGAGCCAAGGTCAGAACCATCAAAGACCATGAAGTATATGTCTCCTCTGATTGCGGCAGTACTGATGCTTATCAGCGGGATCATAATATTCACACTGCTCGGCAAAAATCCAGTGGAGGCCTTTCATGCCTTCTTTATCGAACCTGTTAACGATTTATATGGCATTGGTGAGCTTTTCATTAAGGCTTCACCACTCATGTTGATTGGAACCGGGCTTGCCATTGGGTTCAGGGCGAGTATCTGGAATATCGGCGCGGAAGGTCAGCTTGCCATCGGTGCTCTGTTTGGTGGTTATATTGCAATTTTATTTAACGACAGTAACGGATTTTTTATTTTACCGTTGATGCTGCTCTCTGGTGCTGTGGGCGGAATGCTATGGGCCGCAATCCCGGCATTTTTGAAAACCGTATTTAACGCCAACGAAATACTTGTGAGCCTTATGCTCAATTATGTGGCACTCCTTCTTCTTGCCCTGCTAGTTCATGGGCCTTTAAGAGATCCCAACGGGTATGGTTTTCCGCAATCTGTTCTCTTTGCCGATTCTGCCATACTCCCTATCCTGGTGGAGGGAACTCGACTTCACCTCGGAGTTTTCATTGCATTTGCAGGGGTTTTTGTCGGTTGGATATTTTTATTAAAAAGTTTTGCAGGATTTCAGATTCAGGTGGCAGGTCTTGCTCAAAAAGCGGCATCATATGCCGGGTTTCAGTACAAAAAACTGATTTGGATAGGACTGTTATCAGGTGGCCTTGCAGCAGGTATTGCAGGTGTTCTTGAAATTGCAGGCCCCATAGGACAGCTTTTACCTACTGTTTCACCGGGATATGGTTATGCGGCAATTATTGTTGCCTTCGTTGGAAGACTGCACCCTGGAGGCATCTTTCTTTCGAGTCTTCTCATGGCACTTTTATATCTTGGCGGAGAATCCGGTCAGATGAACCTTGATCTCCCTTCTGCGGTAACTGGGATTTTCCAGGGGTTATTGCTTTTTTATCTTCTGGCAGCAGACTTTCTTATTAACTACCGGATATGCATAGGTGCTCTAAAGAAGGAGGGGATATAATGGATTTTGATATATTCCTTCAAATACTCATTGCTGCAGTTGCTGCTGGAACACCATTTGTTTACGCTGCCCTTGGCGAGCTTATAACAGAAAAATCAGGGGTATTAAATCTGGGTGTTGAGGGCATGATGCTGGTGGGTGCAATTTCCGGCTTTATCGCCATGGCAAAAACCGGAAGTCTTCTGGTAGCTGTTTTTGTGGGTATGAGTGCAGGGGCATTATTATCAGGAATATTTGCAGTTTTGACTTTAACCTTAATGGCTAACCAGGTTGCAAGTGGGCTGGCACTCACCATTTTTGGTGTGGGTTTAAGTGCTTTTCTTGGTCTCGAATATACCAGCATTGCCCTTCCCGGTGTTCCTGAAATCAACCTTCCCCTTCTTGCGAAAATTCCTGTTATAGGGAAGCTGTTCTTTTCTTTTGATATTCTTATTTACTGTTCAGGTTTGCTGTTTATGGCTGTTTCCTGGTTTCTGTATAAAAGCAAGGCAGGTCTTGTGTTACGAGGGATTGGGGAGGCACCAAAATCTGCCCATGCACTTGGGTATAATGTTATAAAAATCAGATATATGGCTGTTTTGTTCGGCGGGGCAATGGCTGGCCTTGGTGGTGTGTATCTATCCGTTGCCTATACGCCCATGTGGGTCGAAGGTATGGTTGCAGGAAGAGGCTGGGTGTCACTTGCACTTGTTGTGTTTGCGACGTGGAGACCGGCAAGGGTGATGTTTGGGGCATATTTTTTTGGCGCAATCACCATTGCCCAGTTTCATATTCAGGGCTTTGGTTTTGATATTCCTGCGCAACTCTTGTCCATGATGCCGTATATTGCAACGATTATTGTGCTGGTTTTAATATCACGGAATCAAAATACAATACGATTGAACTCGCCGGCTTCACTGGGTATAACATACCACCCGGACAATCAATAAAAATTTACCAGCATGCCATCTTCGTCCAGACAAGGCTGTCAATATAGGAAAAACTATTATTGACAGCCTTGTCTGAACGAACCTGGCGCACTGGTAAACTTTTTACAATAACAAGATGTTGTTTAATGGATCGTAAAAAAAAAGGAGAAACAGATGACAAGCATGAAAAAACAGGTCTTATCCGTTTTTATTCTTCTGGCATGTGTGGCGGGATTTTCCCTGTCTGCATGGGCTGGAGATAAATTAAAGGTTGGTTTTGTCTACATCAGTCCTATTGGTGATGCAGGGTGGACATACCAGCATGATCTTGGAAGGCGTGAGCTGGAAAAAAATCTTGGCGATAAAATTGAAACGAAGTTTATTGAAGGTGTGCCCGAAGGCCCTGAAGCTGAGCGTGTGATAAGAGACCTTGCAAAAAGTGGTCATGATCTCATTTTTACAACATCCTTTGGTTACATGAATCCCACTCTCAAAGTTGCTAAAATGTTTCCAAAGAAACATTTTGAGCATTCCACCGGATACAAGACATCCAAGAATGTTGGTACCTATATGTGCCGCTTCTATGAAGGTCGATATCTCACTGGTATTGTTGCAGGAAAAATGTCAAAATCCAATGTCCTTGGCTATGTTGCAGCATTTCCAATTCCTGAAGTAATTCGTGGAATTAATGCATTCACACTCGGTGCCAGATCAGTTAACCCTGATGTTAAAGTAAAAGTTATCTGGGTTAATTCATGGTTTGATCCAGGTAAAGAACGGGAAGCATCTGAGGCACTTATTACTCAGGGTGCTGATGTAATTACCCATCACACAGACTCCACTGCCCCAGTTTTAACAGCCGAGGAAAAAGGTGTTTATGCCATCGCCTATCACTCTGATATGTCTAAATATGGCCCAAAAGCACATCTTACGGCTGCTACCCACGTTTATGGTGATTTCTACACTAAAACAACTCAGGCAGTACTGGATAATACCTGGAAATCCGAAGCGGTGTGGAGTGGTATTAAAGAGGGATCCATCAAGCTTGCCCCAATGAACCCTGTAGTACCAGCAGATGTTGTAGCACTGGTTGATAAAACAACAAAGGCGATTGCTGATGGTTCATTTCATCCCTTCCAGGGACCAGTGAAAGATCAGAGCGGTAAAGTTGTGGTGGAAGCAGGAAAGTCCCTTAGCGATAAAGACCTTCTTGGCATGAACTATTATGTAGAAGGTGTTCTTGGTAATGTTCCAAAGTAATAAAGCAATTCCGGGGAGATGAATTTTTTTACAAGTTTGTCTCCCTCTTCTTTTGTCCGGGTATTAAGTGAAATCTTTAAAATCAAAAACATTTATTAGTGTGCTCATTCCATTGTGTGCGGTAACTCTTGCACTGATGATCGGAGCCGTCATGTTGCTCTCGTTGGGGGCAAACCCTTTGAGTGGATATGCAACCATGTTCACAGCAGCTTTTGGCAGTCTTGAAGGCTTTTCTGAAACCACAGTTAAGTCCATACCTCTTCTGCTGGTTGGGGTTGGAATCTGCATCGCTTTTCGCGCCAATGTCATTAATATTGGTGGTGAGGGGCAGATGGTGATGGGAGCCTTACTGGCAACGGCAGTTGCTCTTGCATTTCCTGCTTTTCCATCTTTTATGTTGATCCCCATGGTTCTGATGGCAGGAGCCGTCGGTGGCGCCTTCTGGGGTGCAATCGCAGGGGCATTAAAGGCTTATTTTAATGTGAGCGAAATATTAAGCACTATCATGCTGAATATTGTGGCGGTGCAGTTTATGAACTTCCTGTTGCGCGGCCCCATGATAGATCCTGCTGAGATTGAACGGGGAACAGGAATTCCACAGACCATGAGGCTTTCCGAAAATGCGGATCTGCCTATTTTGCTGGAGGGAATGCGCATGCACCTTGGTGTTCTTGTGGCACTCCTTGTTGCTGTTGGAGCGTATTTTCTTCTATGGCGAACAGCAATTGGTTTTCGTATTCGTTCTGTTGGCTATAATCCTGATGCTTCACGTTATGCGGGTATCTCAGTGCCTAAAAACGTGACTTCTGCCCTTGCATTCAGTGGTGCCATGGCGGGTATTGCCGGTGCCATACTGGTTTTTGGAAGTGAATCGCACCGAATGGTAACAGATGGTGGCAGCACAGGGTTTACCGGTAGTGCCGGATTTAATGGAATTGTTGTTGCGTTGCTTGCAGGTCTGCATCCTCTGTGGTCAGTCCCGTCAGCGCTTCTTTTTGGTGGTATGCTGGTTGGTGCCAATGCCCTGCAGAGGGCAGCTCAAGTACCATCGGCCTTAATCATTGCCTTAAATGGTCTGATTGTCGTTTTCGTTGTCAGCTCAGAATACTTTAAACAACGCTATGCACAGGCTGGCAGGGTGGAAGAACCGGATGATAACGACAATGGTGTGATTGTTACAGAAGGAGGAAACAATGAGTGATTCATTTGCGGTAATGATCATTGTTGCAACCATCGCATCAGGCATCCGACTGGCAACGCCCTTTTTGCTGGCATCTCTCGGTGAAGCTTTGGGGCAGAGAAGTGGTGTATTGAACCTGGGTGTTGATGGGGTTATGCTGCTTGGTGCCTTTGGTGCTTATTACGCTGTTTTGCAGACCAGCAATCTGTATCTTGGTTTGCTTGTTGGTATCGGGCTTGGCTTGTTAATTGGTCTGTTTTATGCCTTTATAACCCTTAATTTGCATGCAGAACAAGGAGTCAGTGGTATCGGGATATACCTCTTTGGTCTGGGGATGAGTGATCTGCTGTTCCAGAAGTTAGTGGGGACACCACGGCCAATTCTTCCTTTTATGCCCCTCGAAATCCCCGTTTTATCAGGGTTTCCCATTGTGGGCGAAATGCTTTTTCAACATTCCATCATTGTCTATATTGCCTTTGCTCTGGTTCCCATCATGAGTTTTGTGCTTCATCGCACAACCTATGGCTTAAATGTTCGCGCCATTGGGGAAAACCCCGAAGCTGCAGATAGCCTTGGTGTTAGTGTTATGTTCACCAGGTATTCTGCGATTATTATCGGGAATGGTCTTGCTGGCCTTGCCGGTGCGGCCCTTGCCATTGAACTTGGTATTTTTCAGCAGAATCTGACCAATGCCATGGGCTTTATTGCAATCGCTCTTGTCTATTTTGGGGCATGGAGCCCTAAGGGAGTAATGATTGGTTCGCTGGTTTTTGGTTTGGTGCAATCAATCGTTTTGCAGTGCAAAACCTTTGGTGTCATTCCAAGGAGCGCTTCAGATCTTGCTTCCATGGCCCCGGCCATTATCACTATTTTAGCCCTTGTTGTTGTGGCAAAACGTTTTAAACAACCTTCAGCATTAACAAAACCATATGTCCGAGGAGGCTGAGACAGGCACAAGCACGCCAGATTTACGTGATTGGCCTTGACTCACATAGTACGGCTATTGCGAGCAAGGCCAATCACGTAAATCTGAATCACCTGAACCTGTCTCAGCTTTAATAGTTGTTTCTATTCATTATTATTTTTAAAGGAGATTTTCACAATGAAAAAGTTAAACCTTTGTCTATCGGCTGCTTTACTGGCCATCATCTTAATTGCCCCATCGTCTCTTCTGGCGTCTGGCAAGGCTCTTCGCGTTGCAATCATTGCACCGAGTGCTAAAAACGACCTTGCCTTTACTCAAAGTATCGTTGATGGCATTAAAGCTATTCAAAAAGATCGCGAAATCGAGCTTGCCATCACCGATGGAACATTTGTTGTTGAAGATGCAGCTGCTGCCATCCGTGATTATGCCAAAAAAGGTTATGATCTTGTTCTTGCCCACGGGTCCCAGTATGGAGGATCTTTGAAAGAGATCGCTCCTGATTTCCCCAACACATCTTTTGCATGGGGAACTTCCGCTGACACATTTGGTCTTGCCAATGTTTCTTCTTACGAGGCAGCATCTGATGAAGGTGGCTACGTAATGGGTGTCATGGCCGCTGCCATGAGTAAAAAGGGCGGTGTTGGTGTTGTTGGCCCGATTGAAGTAGGAGATGCAAAACTCTACGTTGATGGTTTTGTAAAAGGTGCCAAGGCGCAAAATGCAAAAATCAGAGCTAAAGTTAATTACATCGGCTCTTTTTCTGATGTGGCGCTCGCCGCAGAAGCTGCTCGTGCCCATATGGCAGCTGGTGCTGATGTTCTCACCGGAACCGCACAAATGGTTGTTGGTGCAATTGGTGCTGCAAGAGCAAAGAGAGTTGCATGGTTTGGAACACAGGCCAACCAGACTGAACTTGCCCCTGAAATTGTTGTTGCTTCTCAAGTGTACAAGTGGGAGGTGATTTTAAGAAAGATCATCGCAGATATGGATGCCGGTATTAAAGGTGGCAAAAAGTATGAGATCAACCTTGCAAACAATGGCATCGTGATCGAATTTAATGATGCCTATAAACTTGATGCTGCTGTTAAAGAAGCTGGTATGAAGGCTATGGCAGGAATTAAAGATGGTTCAATCCAGTCTGGTGCCAGTCACTAATTCAAATTCGACCTTTTTAGGAACTAATTAAGCTCCTGGTTCGTTCCAGGGACGGGCAGTCGCAATAGCTGCCCATCCCTGACCCCTTAATAAGGATATAAGTCAGGTACAATATATGTCTTCGCAGTTAAACGAAACACCAATGCTTCAAATGAAAGGGATTACCAAGCGGTTTCCCGGAGTTCTTGCCAGTGATAATGTGGATTTTGATGTCCGTGCCGGTGAAGTGCATACGCTACTCGGTGAAAACGGCGCGGGAAAGTCTACTCTTATGAAGATTTTGTACGGCCTGTATCAGCAGGATGAGGGTGAGATTTTACTAAACGGTAAAGTGATTAACCTGACATCTCCTGCAAACGCAATCTCCCACGGAATCGGGATGATCCATCAGCATTTTATGCTGGTCCCAACACTTACGGTTGCTGAAAATGTTTCCCTTGGGTTGAAATCAACGCGAGGGGTTTTAACTGATCTGAAAACTGTTTCAAAACGAATTACCGAAATCTCAAAATCATTTGGACTGCAGGTTTATCCGGATGAATATGTATGGCAGTTATCCGTTGGTGAACGACAGCGGGTAGAAATCATAAAAGCTTTATACAGAGATGCGTCAATTCTTATCCTCGATGAACCCACAGCGGTACTCACACCGAGTGAAGTTGATGATATTTTTGTTATTTTTAGAAAACTTGCAGATGCCGGACGTGGTCTTGTTTTCATCTCCCATAAACTCAAGGAAGTACTCGACCTCAGTGACAGGATCACCGTTTTACGTCATGGGCGGGTAACTGGCGAGACAACACCCGCACAGTCTGATCGACATGATCTTGCACGATTAATGGTTGGCCGGGCTGTAAAACTCGCACCAGACAAGCCCGAAGTTGCAACAGGAGATGCTCTGCTCCGTATCGAAGATCTTTACGTTGCCGGAGATCGTGGTCGGCATGCGGTACAGGGACTGACCATGGAAGTTAAAAGTGGTGAAGTGCTTGGCATTGCTGGTATCTCCGGCAACGGTCAGCGGGAACTTGCAGAGGCAATTGCCGGGTTGCGCACACCTCAATCAGGAAAAATCACCATCAATGGGCATGATACAACGTTTTGCAAACCAGGACAGGTACGCGACGTGGGGCTTTCCTATGTACCGGAGGAACGGATGAAAGACGGAGCTGTTGGTGACTTTGATGTGAAGGAGAATCTGATACTCCTTAATCACAACCGTGAACCTTTCTGTACAAATGGATTTTTAAATTTCAGCGCGATTCGTGCACACAGTGAAAAACTTGTCAAAGAATATGCTGTTAAAACTCCCAGTATCGACACATGTACCAAAAACCTTTCCGGCGGAAACATCCAGAAACTGATCATGGCAAGAGAACTTGATGCAAACCCCAAAGTACTCCTGGCATCACAGCCAACCCGTGGGGTTGATATTGGTGCTGCCGAATACATTCATGAACGTATTTCCCAGCAGAGACAAAATGGTACTGCTTCCATTGTGATTTCAGAAGATCTGGACGAGGTGATGGCACTTTCTGATCGCATTGCCGTCATGTTTGACGGTAAAATCATGGG
The DNA here is from genome assembly GCA_947311475.1 of uncultured Desulfocapsa sp. Taxonomy (GTDB): domain Bacteria; phylum Desulfobacterota; class Desulfobulbia; order Desulfobulbales; family Desulfocapsaceae; genus Desulfocapsa. Next base: position 11,023 of record CAMZLK010000131.1, on the reverse strand, counting down.
CATTGTCAAGCAGGAAGATGCTACCCGTGAATCCATCGGTCTGATGATGACTGGTGAGGATCAGGAAGCTTAGAGTTGCAGGATAAAACAGTATGAAAATGACCAGGGCCGAATTTTTAGATTGGCCGCATAAAGTAATAACCCTGATGGGGATGTCCGGTGTGGGAAAAACCACACTTGCCAGCCTGTTACCAAGCACTGATTGGCTCCATTATTCTGCCGATTACCGAATTGGTACGCGCTATCTGAAGGAGCCCATCCTGGATAACATCAAGCAGCAGGCAATGCAGCAGCCCTTTCTGAGGGATCTGATCTTAAGTGATTCCATCTCTTTTCGGAGCAATATAACCTTTCATCACCTGAAACCTGTCGCGACTTTTCTCGGAAAAGTCGGTAACCCCGATTTGGGTGGGCTCAGTCTTGATGAGTTTAAACGCAGGCAGCATCTGCATCGAGCGGCTGAAGTACAGGCTACCCTTGATGTTGCCGAATTTATAAAAAAAGCCCGGGTTATCTATGGACGTGCTCATTTTCTAAATGATACAGGTGGCAGTATTTGTGAACTGGGCGATGAAGAGGTCTGGGATGAACTCTCCAGGCAATCTCTGATCCTCTATCTAAAGGCCGATGAGGAGATGGAGGAGATGATGATTGAGCGTGCTCAGGCTGATCCAAAACCCTTGTTCTACGATGATGACTTTCTGGCAGATCATATTAGTAAATTCCTTGAATTAAAGGGCTTGAGCCACAGTGATGAAATTAATCCGGATGAGTATGTGAAGTGGGTTTTTCCAAGTTTGATCGCCCATCGCAAGCCCTTGTATGAACGCATTACAAAAAAGTACGGATACACCATCGATGCCAGAAAGGTATTATCGGTTAAGAGTGAGCAGGATGTCATGGCATTAATAAGTGACGCTTTATAGAGAAAGATGGCGTCGTAAAAAGGTAAAAGTTAAAATGGATTTGTAAAAAACTTCATATTCGAGGCGCTTAAAATTCAAATCATTTCGGCGTACTAGGGTACGTTGAAATGATTTGAGTTTTGCAGCAACGAAGAAGATGAAGAGTTTTTACGAATCCATCAAGAAAGGAAAAGTTAATGGATCATGTAATGGACTTAAAATGTGTCGTTTGTGGGAAAGAATACGCCCCGGATGATATTGAATACATCTGCCCCGACCATGACAATGATGGAATTGTGGATGTTCGTTACGATTATGATTTTATTAAAAGCCGAATCAGCAAGGAAAAACTGGCAGAGAATCGGGATTATAGTATCTGGCGCTACAAACCACTCCTGCCTGTGTTGCCTGAGGCAAAAGTCCCACCGCTCTCCATTGGCTGGACTCCTTTATATGATGCTCCCCGCCTGGCCAGACAATTACAGTTAAAACATCTATGGGTAAAAGATGATGGTCGGTTGCCCACTGCAAGTTTCAAGGACAGGGCAAGTGCCATAGCTGTGGTCAAGGCACAGGAAAAAGGCGCGGAAATAATCACCACGGCAAGTACCGGGAATGCAGCAGCGGCTCTTAGTGGAATTTGTGCCAGTGTGGGGCAGCGAAATGTTATTTTTGTTCCAGAATCTGCTCCTCCTGCCAAGATTGCTCAATTACTTGTCTATGACTCAACAGTGATGTTAATCAAGGGCAGCTATGATGATGCCTTTGAACTCTGCCTTGAAGCAGCAGCCGAATACGGATGGTATAATCGTAACACCGGTTATAACCCCTACATGACAGAGGGTAAGAAGACGGCCTCTTATGAAATATGTGAGCAGCTCGACTGGAATGCGCCGGATGTCATTTTTGTGAGTGTTGGCGATGGCTGTATCATTGGTGGTTTACACAAGGGACTGAAGGATCTTCTGGCACTTGGCTGGATTGATCATATGCCCCGTCTTATCGGTGTGCAGGCAGAGGGAAGTAATTATATGTTTGAAGCCTGGCAAAATGGTGAGAACATCCTCACAAAAGCTCCTGTCTCAGGAATTACAGTGGCTGATAGTATCAGTGCAGGATTGCCAAGGGACAGAATAAAAGCCCTCGCTGCGGTAACAGAAACAAATGGTGCCTATGTGTGCATCAGTGATGATGAAATTTTAAATGCGATTCCCACACTTGCAAGAGGAGTTGGGGTTTTTGCAGAACCAGCAGGAGCTGCTGCTTATGCCGGCCTTGTGAAAGCTGTTGCAGAAGGCCTTGTCCGGGCAGACGAGCGTATTGTTGTGCTAAATACCGGCAATGGCTTAAAGGATATCAAAAGTACCATGACTTCGGTTACGATGGCAGGCTCAAGCCCCTATCATATTGAGCCGGATTTAGAAGTGTTAAAACAAACAATTCAGAGCAACAGAATATTATAAGGAATTCCCATGACTGATCTAATTGACTTGACGATTCATGATGAAGGCAAGCTTGAGAACGCTGTACAACGTGCCAAAGAGCAAAACATCATCATTCCCACTTTAAAGCAGATGATTAACCCGGATCTGATTCCAGATGCCATTTCAAAACAGCTGGAAGGTGTGGGCTTGTGGGATCTTAATCCCTTGAACCTGTTCCGTATCAACTGGCATAATGAGGCAAAGGAGAGTGGTGGTAAATTTGGTGGCACCAATTATCTGGTTCTTCCAAAGGAACTCACTGGAATTGATGCTCGTATCGTTATCATGATTGGAAAATGGTTCCCAACGGGATCCCATAAGGTGGGTGCTGCCTATGCCTGCCTTGTACCCCGTCTGGTGACAGGTCAATTCGATCCCACCACCCAGAAAGCTGTCTGGCCAAGTACCGGTAATTACTGTCGTGGCGGTGCTTATGATTCCAACCTGCTTGCCTGTGACTCAATAGCAATTTTACCAGAAGGTATGAGCAAGGAACGTTTTGACTGGTTGGCTGACGTTGCCGGAGAAACCATCAAGACACCGGGATCAGAAAGCAATGTAAAAGAGATTTTTGATAAATGCTGGGAGTTAAGAAACTCGGGACAGTCTTTGTCCATATTCAATCAATTTGATGAATTTGGCAACTATCTTTGGCACTCTGAAGTAACCAGCCGTGCCATGATGGAAGCACTGAAGGAAACAATGGGGCCGGATGATCGTTTTCGTGCAACCGTCTCAAATACAGGTTCCGGTGGTACCATCGCCTGTGGTGATTTTATGAAAGAGCAGTTTCCGCTCTCTAAAATTGTTGCAAGTGAAGCATTGCAATGCCCGACTTTATTAAATAACGGATTTGGAGCACATCGGATTGAAGGAATTGGCGACAAACATGTTCCATGGATTCATAATGCAAAGAACACAGACGTGGTAACAGCAATAGATGATTTTGGCCCCATGGGCCTGATTCGTCTCTTTAACGAACCGGCTGGAAAAGAATATCTGGTGAAAGAGGGTGTTTCTGCGGATCTTGTGGATCAGTTACATCTTCTTGGAATATCAAGTATTGCCAACGTACTTGCAGCCATTAAAACTGCAAAATATTATGAGATGGATGAAAATGATGTCATGATCACCATGGCCACAGATTCCATGGAAATGTACCAGAGCCGTTTGACAGAACTCACAGAAGAAGAAGGGGAATTCACTGACGTGGATGCTGCGGCCACCTTCCATCGGTATATGCTCGGTGAAACAACTGATAATATGCAGGAACTGACCTATGTTGATCGCAAACGGATTCACAATCTGAAATATTTCACCTGGGTTGAACAGCAGGGAAAAACCCATGATGAGATTCAGGCTCAATGGTATGACCCTGATTACTGGACTGGTATTCATTCTTCAATGGAGACCATTGATAATCTGATCGATGCTTTTAACGAACGAACGGGTCTTTTGAAGAAGTTAGGCTAACGCGAGTAAAGATGCGAATCTGGTTAAAGAATCCTCTGGCGATCTTTTGTCATGAAGCCATCGAGGCAGATGGTGGCGTTGTTGTTGAAGAGAACAGAATTATTGAGCTGGTGGCTGGGGGTGACCAGCCAACAGGGGACGTTGAACAGGTTTTTGATGCTTCCCAACATGTTATATTGCCAGGTCTCATTAATACGCATCACCATTTCTATCAAACCCTTACCCGTGCCTGCCCAAGTGCTTTGAACAAAGAATTATTTCCATGGCTGAAAAGCCTTTATCCCATCTGGGCAGGGCTCACTGAGGAGATGATTCATATATCAACCCGCCTTGCAGCGGTTGAACTATTACTATCAGGATGCACCACGGCTGCGGATCATCATTACATCTTTCCGGAAGCAGCACGGGAAGCACTGGATATACAGGTTGATGCCATAAAACAGATAGGGATTCGTGCCACTATAACCCGTGGCTCCATGAGTCTTGGGGAAGATGATGGTGGTTTACCGCCACGAAATACCATTCAGGACGAAGATGCGATTCTTGCAGATTGCGAACGTGTGATAGACAGGTATCATGACGGCAATGAGGGATCGATGGTGCAGATAGCCCTTGCGCCATGTTCACCATTTAGTGTGACTGAAGATCTGATGAAACAGAGTGCTAAGCTTGCTCGTAGAAAAAAGGTTCGTCTGCATACACACCTTGCTGAAACAGATGATGAGACAGATTTTTGCATGGAACTCTTTGGTGTGCGTCCCGTTGTTTATCTGGAACGAGTTGGCTGGATGGCAGATGACGTTTGGCTGGCACACGGAATTCATTTTAATGATGAAGAAATCATACGGCTTGGAAGGGCAGGGGTTGGTATCAGTCACTGCCCAAGTTCCAATATGATTCTTGGTTCCGGTCAATGTGCGACCCGTGATCTTGAAAAAGCAGGATGCCCGGTTGGCCTGGGTGTGGATGGCTCAGCATCCAATGACTGTTCAAATATGATTCAGGAAGTACGTCAAGCATTGATGCTGCAACGTCTGCGCTATGGGTCGGCAGGAATTACCCATTTCGATGTTTTGCGTTGGGCGACCATTGGATCCGCAGCTTGTCTTGGAAGAGATGATATCGGAGAAATTACACCCGGCAAACAGGCAGATCTTGCTCTGTTTAAGCTGGACGAGTCACGGTTTTCAGGAGCCGGTGACCCGCTGGCTGCGTTGCTTTTGTGTGGTGCATATAAAGCTGATTATGTTATGGTCGCAGGGAAGTGGAAAGTGGAAAATGGGGAGCTAAGTGATGTGGATCTGTCCGATCTTTTGGAACGGCACGACAAAGCTTCTAAGGAGTTAACATTTACTGCATAGTTTATTTAACAAAGGTGAACAATCACCAATTATTATTCATTTAAAAAAAGGAGAAAGAGATGAAAAAAAGTGTAATCATGATGGCAGGCTGCGCCTTGGCTTTAGGTGCTGTTTGCACTGCCCCTGCAGAAGCAAAGGACTATTTCCATAAAACAGAGGTTCAGCTGCATATGGATTTTGACAGAACCAAAGGTTTTGAAGATTCCAATGGTGATGAGATCAGCAGCGAAATTCTCACCACCACCATCGCTCATTTTTCAGAGTGGAAGTATGGTGATAACTTTTTCTTCATTGATATCGAAGGGAAGGATGGTTACAAGCCGGAACCAGCACAGTATTACGGCGAATTTGCAACTCGAATCAGCCTTGATAAAATCATCCTCGGGCCTGAAAATGGTTCCAATATGTTGGGTTCTTTCCTTAAGGAGACTTACATAAAACTTGAATACAATGGCGGCTCACCTGTAAACAGTGTAAGTCAGTTTGATTATATTGACGATGCTTTGCTCTATGGTGTTTCTTTTGATCTAAACCTCGGTCAGCCAAACTTTGGTTTCACCAATATCTCTTTCCTGGTTAAAGACTTCAAAGCCGTTGATGAGAGGGACAACAGCGAAACAAACTGGCAGGTAACTCTGGTCTGGGGACAGCCTTTTTCCATCGGGTCATTGAACTTTGGATTTGAGGGATTCGTTGATGTATGGGAATACAACGATGAAGTTGTTGTCCTTACTGAACCACAGATCAGACTTAAGCTTGATTCTTTTGTTGGAAAAGACAGTTGGCTTTCCAGTTCTGCCATTGGTATGGAATTCGAGATTTCCAGCAGGTTCTTCAACCAGGCTGAAAGTGAAATTGAATTTAATCCGACTGTTTTCTGGGTAACAAAATTCTAACGCAGATAAACTGCAAGTAAGTGCCTCGAAGGTCTCTCTTTGTTCGTTATCTGTTGCTTATGCTAATAATTTGAGTTTGAAACACTTATATTTTCTTGTTTTTTTATTACAGCTTTTTAGGAGTAAGGCACTAAAATAACACCTCAGAATTATTTTGAATTTTTAGGGCGGCTGATTGGATCAGGCGCCCTTTTTTGCTTTTTATCAGCATTCTCACCTCAACGGTTCGTATTCATCCAATGATAGAAAAAGAAATTCTTGCTCAATTACTGCAAAATCGAAGAGTTGCTCTGGTAACCATTATTGATAAGAGCGGGTCTGCTCCACGCCTTCCCGGATCCAAGATGTTTGTTGAAGAAGACGGTACCCTGCATGGCACCATTGGTGGTGGAAGGATGGAATTTACAGCCCATGAGGCAGCCACTAGAGTTGTAGCTGGTGCAGCACCTGTTCTTACCGAATTTGACATGCGGGGGAGTGATGTTGGTGAAGATACTGATATGGTATGTGGAGGTGTGCAGCTTGCTCTTATCGAACTGCTTACACCCGATATGACTGCAATGTTTAAACAGGCTCAGGGCTGTTTTTATGACGGTGCCAAAGGTGTCTGGATGATTGACATTAGCAATCCGGCAAAACCTCTGCGCTCTTTTGTTGATATGCGGAAAATGATTCCTCCAGCGGGAGAGATTGATTTTAAAGCCGTTATGCGCCAGAGAAGCACACAGCTTCTCAAAATCGCGGCAAAAACGATTGTTGTTGATCCGCTCCCAAAATCCGGAACAGTTGTTCTGATTGGAGGCGGGCATGTTTCAAAAGAAGTTGCAAAACTGGCAGTTTATGTAGATTTTGATGTGGTGGTGTGTGATGACCGTAAAGAATATTCCAATATGGATCGATTCCCCATGGCACGAGCCACCCATGTTCTCAAAGATTTTAAAAACCTGTTTCAGACCATTGGTCAGGGGGAGGATTATTATATTCTCATACTCACCCGAGGGCATAGTTATGACAGGGACGCACTTGCCCAGTCTTTGCATACATCGGCCCGCTATATAGGCATGATTGGCAGTAGGAGTAAACGTAATATCACCTATTCCAATTTGCGTGACCAGGGGTTTAGTGATGCTGATTTTGCTCGTGTACATTGTCCTGTGGGGCTCTCAATTGGTTCGGAAACACCAAAAGAGATCGCAATCAGTATTATTGCCGAATTGATTGCTGCACGTGCCGGAGCCTTGTAAGCGTATGGCTGATATTTTTGAAACTCTGATTAGAGACAACGATAAAGTGATTACCCTTGCAGGTGGTGGCGGAAAAACATCCCTCATGTTTTTGCTGGCCCATGCATTTCAAAAAAAAGGGCTACAGGTTATTACAACAACCACAACCCGTATTCTTAAACCAGAACCTCAGCAAACTGGCGGAATAGCTTTGTGTGATAGTAGTGATTTCAAGGACAAATTGAAGAAATATCTAAAACAAAACGGGCATGCAACAGTCGCCCACCATCTTTTACCAACTGGTAACAAACTACAGGGTCTAACTTGTTCACAGGTGAAACAAATATTTGAACAATTCTCTGTAGACCGAATGATAATAGAGGCTGATGGGGCCAGACAATTATCCTTCAAGGCAGCAGGGAGTGATGAGCCAGTGGTTTTAGAAACAACTGATGTTTTTGTCAGTGTAGTTGGCCTTGATATCATTGGTAAGTCTCTGGAAGATGCAAATGTCTTTCGTGCGGGTTTAGTATCCTCCAGGACAGGGCTGGAGATGGGTGCTGAAATCACACCGCTAACAATTGCAAGATTAGCCATCCATCCCCAAGGTCTGTTGAAAGGCTGCCCGAAAAAAGCGCGTAGTTATATATTCTTAAATAAGAAAGACATTCCAGATGGTAAAAACAAAGCCCTTTCAGTCATTAAAGAAGCTAAAAAGCTTGATGGAGGACACCCTGATTATTGGATAAGTGCTTCAATAAGGAAAGATGAGTGCGGAATCTACAATGGTATTTTCGACTCGTAAATGAGTTAAACCCTGCTTTTACTTGACAGAAATGTAAAAATGATCGATTTTGTTAAGTTGGATTGTCCTCAATTAACGTGAACTTAGCCAACAGGATCGTGAAATGCGCAATGATGTGCCAGACAAGCTCCGGGAATATCTAAAAACCGAAAATACAGATCTTGGAGAGCGTGCGGACAACTTTTGGAAAGTTGCACAACCTATTCTAGACAGGCAAAGCAGTGTCAATAGCAATGAGAATGGATTGGCTCATGTCTCAAAAGTAGAGCTTAACATCTGGCGTTTAATAAAAGAATCTGACAGAATTTCTGATTTTAGCCCATATGATTTATTTATCCTTTCCTGTGCTGCATGCAGCCACGATTTTGATAAAGGATTATTTAAGGAGCTTCCTGAAGGAAAGGTGCATGGTGAAGCCTCTGGTGATTTCTTATTACATAATTACAGGGAATTGCAGAATAGTTATCCTGAAATGGTTGCGATAGAACAAATTATCGGGATTCATGCTTTACCTCCTGAAGACTTTCAAAATAAATTAAACAAAATTCCATCACAGTATCCGTTGGCCACCAACCCTGTAGCGCTACAAAAACTTGCCGTTATTCTAAAAACTGCAGATATCCTCCATACAGACAATTCCCGAATTGCTCCAATCGGGGTAGATACGTCAATTATGGATGAGAATGAGAGAAAGAAACATTTTGCCAGAGAATCAATTACTGGCTGGATGATTGACGGTTCTCGCATAATTCTCAATGCAACACCACAAACCCCGGAACATCATGAAGCAGTGGGGGGATGCCGGGATTACATGATGAAAGATGAGTGGCCAGCAGTTGAGGGAAAGCTGTCCGCCTACGATTTTCCCCATACTTTACAGTTTAACATTAGCCCTCCTCCTGGACAAAAAAAAGCTTCCGATTGTGAAAAACCGATAAAAGGGAAAAAATACAGCAAGGAAAATTATGTTTTCAATGTGCCTTATCGTGAGAAAGGCGACGGGGTACTTGGCAGGACGGAAGCATTAACATTATTGCGTGAGCAGCTGACAAAATCCCGAGGAACAGCAATTGGTCAGACTGCGTCGTTTCATGGCATTGGTGGGCTTGGTAAAACCCAGCTGGCTGTTGAATACGCACATCGGTATAAGGATGATTACCCAAACGGAGTTATCTGGATCAATGCGGATCAGGAAATTAAGCCGCAGTTAATTCAAATCTCCCAAAGAGCTAAGTGGATTGCCCCGGAATCCGAGCATCAATTAATCCTCGAAGTTGTTCAGGCAAGACTCAAAACATTTTCAAATTGTCTTATTATTTTTGATAATGTGGAAGCTCAGAAAGATATTGAGCCATATTTTCCTGAACCGAGTGCTCAACCACATCTCATTCTCACCAGCCGTCGCCCTCAACCGGGTTTTGAACCGATAGCCCTTGATCTTTTGGATGAAGAGATCTCCCTCGATCTTTTTATGATGGAGTCGGGCAGAATTTTCGATTCCATTGCTTTTGAAGAACAAAATGCAGCTCAAAAGATCGTAGAAGAATTGGGTGGGCTACCTCTGGCAATCGAACTTGCCGGTGCTTTCATCAAATATTCCGGGAGTTTTTCATTTGTCAATTACCATGCGCTCCTTAAAGAAAGTCTTACATCTACCATGCCAGGAAAACTGTCAGGTTTTACCGGGCATGAGTCTGATTTATATAAAACACTCAAAGTCAGTGGATCTGTTTTCAAACAGGCACCTCTTCTTAAAGATATACTTGATGTTTTGACCTGGAGTGGCTCTTCATTTATGGGTACTTCACTCTTGTCGGACATTCTGAACGTGAAGGGTCATGAACTTTTCCACCCATTAAGTTTGGGGACGGAACTACGCTTACTGAAAAAAGATGAAAATCAGGATCGTTACGAAATACACAGATTGCTGAGAAAGGTTCGTCAGGAAGAATTCATTTTAAAGGAAAATAAAGAATGGGCTGAGAGCATCTGTGGCCGGGTAGGTTCCTGGTTTGAATCAAGGTGTGAAAATTTTGCAAATTTGCCCGAATATGAAACGGAAATCGATATTTTAAAAAAGTGGCATCAAAATGCCGCAAGTATTGGTTCTCTACATGCCTCTCGTTTGCTTTGGTTACAGGCTTATCCATTGTATCATTGGGGAATTTATCAGGATGCATTTGAACTGGTAAAAGCAGCTCTTAATGATTATGAGAAAAGTTCTGAGCAGGATCAGGAATTAAAGGCACATCTATTAAATGACCTTGGCTTTACATATGGTGCCCTTGGCGATTATGACAAGGAGCTGAAGTTTTACCAGCGTGCTCTAAAAATCAGGGAAGATCAGCTGGGGGCGGAGCATCCCGACACTGCAACATCCCTTAACAATGTGGGTGCCGCATATGGTAATCTTGGCGATTATGACAAGGAGCTGAAGTTTTACCAGCGTTCTCTAAAAATCAGTGAAGATGAGCTAGGACTAGAGCATCCCGACACTGCAACATCCCTTAACAATGTGGGCTTCGCATATGGTCATCTTGGCGATTATGACAAGGAGCTGAAGTTTTACCAGCGTGCTCTAAAAATCAGGGAAGATCATCTAGGGCCAGAGCATCCCGATACTGCAGCATCTCTTGAAAATATAACAATAATCTTTACAAAGAAGAAAAAATTCCTTGAAGCTCACAAATTGCTTGTCAGGTTTTTAAAAATAATACCCAAAAGTCATTCACAGCATAATGTATTGATTTCCATGCAAGACTATATTGCACGTCAAAGTAAAAAATCAGGTTTCCGCACACCTGCAGCTATTCTTCGGTCCCAAAACAAAAAGGGAAGAAAAAATAAGGGAAAAATAAAATCTAAAAAACGAAAAT
>CAMZLK010000130.1 GCA_947311475.1 uncultured Desulfocapsa sp. | reverse complement strand
TCTTTTCTTTTACCGAGAAAAGATAGAGCCTGTTCAAGGCTTATCCCTTCGCGCTTGGCCTTCCGTCTTGCCAGCCTGGCATTACTGCTTTTAGGCTGTACCCGTTTATAGCAGGCAAATTTACAATTCTCCGGTATCTCTTTAATGCTGGTAATGTGGACATAGTCATGCATCCGATCCAACCATTTTTGGATGGCGAGTTCTTGCAGTTCCTGCTCACTATCAGCAAACATACGCAATTTACAACCAAGTTGAAACTGCTTGGCATCGTAACCAGGGAAGGCCACACCAATGGCAACCTTTCCATTATCATCCTGCATTTCTACCAGAGCAAGATGTACCTGTTGGTAGAGCTTTTCCCAGAGGAAATAGAGGGGAATTTCTGCACTGGGCAATAGAGTTATATTAATATAATATTTCATTATCCAATCCTATTTATCACTTTTTTCTCCAAAGACACCACCTCGGACCAGAACAGCCATGATATAATGTTCGTCATTTTTATCGGCGAGTTTTTCTCCACGGGCAAAGGCATCAAACAATGTGAAGAAATCAGCCTTTTGTTTTGGATTGCGATACGCCTTACCAAGGTTGGTTACAGCACCATACGGCTCAATGGCAATTGGCCCTGTTGTCACATCTTCAAATTCGGGGTACCAAGTATCAATGGTACGCAGGGCGTTACCAATTTTTTGCGAGTGCATCCCCGCTACCCCGTTAATCGCATACAGGATCTTGCTTTTTTTGCTCTTAGAGTTGCCCTTATCCAAGACAAGTTCTTCACTGGGGTACACATCCTGAGCTTTTCCGATTTGAGCAAAAGCGTTAATTTCAAGGAGAAGAAAGTCTGTTTCACCAGATAGAGCCTGTGCTATCTCTTCCCCAAGGGCGAGAATATCAGCATTATCCGTACTAAAGTCACGGATACTTAAACCATTAGCATCAAAACACCATTCCTGCTGAGAAGAACCGTTCAAGACTTTGATTTGAACTTCAATGTTTTCCGCACCAACACGATTCCGCCATAAAAACCGACCATTGGCAATATTCATGGCATAGCGCCTGCCCAACTCAGAAAACTTCTCATTTTCGATATATTCATTGGCAGTTTTACTATAGCTCTCGTTAAACAACTGGTTGTTACAGGCCGAAGGTTGTTGAACACCACTCAAAACCTTAAGGGTGAATGATAGTTTTAAAGTGTCCTGTTCCATTGCCAGGGCGCAACTGTCCACCCGTTGCAGATTTGGTTTTTCAACCTCGGCATTTAGTTTTAAGGGATCATTTTTGATGGCCGCTTTGAGGCGGTTCGAAATGGTTCCCCTCACAGATTTTTCCTGTAATTGCAATGGAGTTGCCTTTGAACTATCATTACGATCAGCCCAGATTGTGCCATACATAAAACCATCTGATGGTACTAATTTCTTCTCAAAAGCAAGAACTGAAGCAGTATTTTTATTTTTAGCCATGATACATCTCCTTTATGAGTCTATTTTAACTGGTTGGTTTTGTTGACAGATATATAAATTATTTTCCAAATCAGGGTGATAATGCCAGAGAATATTGTCGAGGTTAGTTATCCGATACGGCATAACAAATTCACCCAAGGTAACAATACTTTCAGCAAAACGATGGGGGATTGTTGGATCTCGTTGGTTAACAGCCTCGCCAAGCTCAGTAATACCATGAAAGCCCGTGGCAATAGGAACAAGCCAACCCTTTTCTTTTCTTGTTGTTGTCCATTCAACCTTGCCGTTTTCATCAACATCGCAATGGTGGGTGACTTTGAGATAATCCAAAAGACTATCCACAGCATCAAGACCTGTTTCCATGGAGGACTTCATCAGATCACGGCGTTCAAGCAGGCAGTGTCCGGGCATTAAACGACGCATAAGATCTCTTGTTTCAGTTTCACCATCAATATTTAGAAAATCTGCTGACCCGGCACCAAGAATATCACCTCCTGCCATCTTCATCCGGGGTAATAGAGCATCTATCAATTCTGTAAACTCATCTTCATCATCAATAGAATCTATCTCGTCACACTCGATAACCAATGAAACAGTCAAATGGCAACGGGCCTCTTCGATAAAAGAAGGTCGTTTACCGTTTTTATCAAGAGGGTTGCCCGTGCCAATAATTGAGTGAACAAAATCACCATCACCCCTATAAGTTTGCAGATCAATTTTACGGCAAACCACTGCCATACTAGTGAATTTAACCTCCTCAAATTCGGTTTTTTTCAGTTGCCGTTCCAGATAATGGATAGCACCAAGCCAAGCCGTCATTGCCGGAAAACCTATGGTATAAGGGCTGGAAAGCGCGTTAGCATTTTGAATCTTGATATGGGGTATCAGTAAAATATTTTTCATCGCAGAGCCTCCTCACATTCCACAATCATATCCTTAATAGGCTGAGAATGTTCGTCACCTAGCGAGAGGGCTTTTTTTGCCAATAGTTTTTTATAGGTCAGGATAAACCACCGAGCCAGATTAATCTTAACCTGGTCAAACCATTGACCGTCCTCCTGCCGTGTTTCCCGGTATTGCTGATCCAACCATATTTTCTGATAATGCGGTAAGGCCTGGTATCTTTCAGCGTCTGACCATTGCCCAGGAAGTGAGCGGATCATCCACATCCGGTCTGCAACTTGATATATAATAGAACGAATCAGCCAATCCCGTTGCCTGCGAACATGAACATTGTTTGCGTCTGCTATCAAAACATCATGAAATTTTTGATAGTCATCTATAAAGGCTCTAGGCCAGAGTGAATTTGAGAAGAAATTCACCTTTGGTGGGTAAATTGTTCGTGGTGTTAAGTTTGGAGGCATGGATGGCAGTAAATATGCTGCACCACCATTTTGACTATTAAGTACACTAATATTTTGCGGTTTTGTACCGCCAAAACCAATAACGCTTAAACCATAGATTTCTGATAGATCATCAGGAGAATCTTTATTAGCTTTCTTAGCAGCCCGCACCTCTTTAGCAGCCTCAGAGAAACGCATTTGATTGATTCTCTCTTTCAGTTTGTACATCACACCGGATGGTGTCAACACAGACAAAAGGTGATAACCGGAGGAGTCAGCCGGAAAATAAACCTGTTTAATCTTATTACTGGTCTTTACTGTTGTACCCGTATCCTCCTTGACAGCCAACAAACCCTGCTCAACATCAGGAAAAGGTAATGTCGGAATGCTTAATTGTTCTTTTATTGTAGATGTCTTTTCATCTAAATGAGTCAATATTGTTTTATTGTCCACCAGCTTTATGCTTAAAAACTTAAACACATCCAATGCGGCGGCATTACCGAGAACATCCAGATCAACTGTTGTGACATTACCCGTCCTGAGGAAGCCGTCATTGTCAGATGGTGACAGAGCAATAATCGGTGTTGTTTTAGCACTGGGGTGACTAAATTTCCCAGGATGACTGACTAACGACAACTGACTGGCTCTTTTGGCGGCACCTGGTAACCAGCCCGGCAGGGAAAATTCAACAGCAGCTTGTTTTTCAAAAAGTATTTTTTCTTCTTCTGTGGTCTTACTCTTAATCTTTTTTTTCAACCACAGCTCTTTGCGCTCATCTAAAAAATGTTTAATAGCTGGATCTAACATCTTGCCTCCTTATATATTTCAAGCAACCCGTTACATGACCTATAAAAACCAACAATACGACAGAACCATAACCATGTCAACCATATTAATTATATTTAAGCAATAAAGCAGATTTGATAAACTCGTAAAAAGGTTAAAATCTCGATGGCTAAGTAAAAAGCTTCATATGCGAGGCGCACATTTTTTGTTTAATTTCGGCGTACTAAGGTACGTTGAAATTAAACAAAAAATGTAGCAACGAAGCAGATGGAGAGTTTTTACGACGCCATCAGGAGTTAGACACTAAAGAAGCCAGCGTTTAAAGCTCCCGGATTCCAACGAGACGTTGCCGTCTTACCAGTTATAAACTGGTTCATGCGATAAATTTTTTCAAATCTGAATCCAATATGTGTTTCAGTTCAGCAAAATTGTCCTCCCGGGTTTCAACAAACAGAAACCCGAACACAGGATATGTTGTATAATCAATTTTTCTGAGTTCCAGGGGCTTTTCAAAGGTCGCCAGAAGCTTCTCATAATCAAATTTCACTATCTCCTCCCCTCTTATACCGGTGGAATTGTCCAATACAACAAGGCTGAAAAGTTTTCCTTCTTTTCCTTTGAGCAGTTCTGCCCAATCGGGTTTTTGTTGCTGGTAATAGCAGAGATAGGGGTTTAGCCCATACGCTTTAAATGTCATATCAGCCGTAGTACACCAGCCGCCAAAACGCATGGGATTCACCTCAATGGGAAGCAGTGTTCCATCTTCTTCCCGCCTCAGTTCTATGTGAACCGGAAAGTTTTTAACACCCGAAACCGCGCCAATCTTAGCTGCAAAATCCGTAAACTCATCCAGATTACTCTCCATAATTTCCTTTGAAGTG
The DNA here is from genome assembly GCA_947311475.1 of uncultured Desulfocapsa sp. Taxonomy (GTDB): domain Bacteria; phylum Desulfobacterota; class Desulfobulbia; order Desulfobulbales; family Desulfocapsaceae; genus Desulfocapsa. The sequence goes on along the minus strand of CAMZLK010000130.1, from coordinate 8,429 downwards.
GTGTACACTCGATCACTCACATCGGTATCGGATGAGAAGGTATGGCGGAAAATGGATACTACTACGGCCTCCCCGGTATTGTTGAAATAGGCATCAACAGCAAACTCTTCGCCACCAATACACTGTTCGATGATAAATGAGCTGGTATCCAATACCTTTTCCGGATAGAGTCCCTTAACCTGTTCTATTTCGTCAAGTATAGAGCAGACAATTTCATCCCATTCGGAAACATTTGAGAGCTTATATACTCCCATACTGAAAAAGCCTACGGTTGGCTTGATGATTACCGGTAGTGGGATTTCGTCGATCCGAAAATCTTTCAATTCTTCAACGGGCAACTCTTTAAAATAAAAATCCGGATAGATAGACCGCGTCATTTCCCGAAATTGTAATTTATTCTTAAATAATTCTATTTTTCCAGGAAGATCGCAAAAAGAAAAATGCTCAGCTATCCAACCTATTGCATTTTCAGATGTTGTATAGATCGTCAGATCTTCCTGGTTCCTCACTATTTTAATGGCTTCTTCTTCAGTAATTATTTTCGTACCGTTATACAGATCCAGATTTTTGGCAATTGCTGTTCCAACAACGGGAATCCCATTGTCTTTAACGGTCATCTTAAAAAAATCTGAAACATAGGGTCTATCTATAAAAAACATTTCGGTTTATCCAAGGTTGATGATTTTCGTTGAAAAGTTACGTTACAACATAACAGATTTACTACCCATTTTTCAAAGCAATAGCTAGGCCTGCGGAATATAAACAAAAACACAATAAAATGCCCTGACCAGATTCCATACTCCAAGAACTTTTGACACCACTTCATATTTATGATTAATATTAATATGATAACAACTAACAAAACAATCCATTCCACAAGCAGGAAAAAACACATGTTTCTTCGCCACTGGCTTTTTATTATATCCCTGTCCCTCCTTCTACCTTCCGTTGGCATGGCAGGAAACAATTCTCAAAACATGATTAAAATACTCACTAACGATATTAAAAAAGCCAGAAACAATAAAGAAAAGTGCTGCCTGCTGATCTACAGAGCCAGGCATTTCGACAAAATCAAGGAACCGGACAAGGCTCTGAAAGATTACAACGAAGCTCTGGAGCTTAACCATAAAGGCTGGATTCATCTGGAAAGAAGCCATTTCCTGATGAAACTCGGCAAATATGAACAGGCATACAAGGATGCGGATGCTGCCAAAGATGAAGTCCCCACATTGGCAGGTGAAGCAAATGCAATTATGGCTGCCGCCATTACAAAGATTCGAAAAAAATACGAGGCTGAAAACCCCATCACCATTTTCATGAATGGCAAGGTTGATCCCCACAGAAAAACCCGCTTTGATCTGATGAGAGAACAGGGAGTATTTGTGGCCAAAGCAAGGACAAGTAGAAAATCTGTCAGGAAGAAAACAGCCAGGAAAAAGCCAACAACCGCGTCATGCAAACCTACTAAAAAAAGACGTGGCTGACGGGCTCGCAGGTAATCCATAGGTTCTATGGGCTCGAAATAATCCTCTCAATTTTTGCTTTTAAGGTTCAATAGCTGGATCTGTTCGCTGATCTTCCTGGAAGTGATCGGCTTTTCCATAAATCCATCCATTCCTGCCGCAAGACAACGATCTTCAGCATCCTTTGCTCGCAGCGTAGTAACGGCAATAATTGAAGAATGGGTTCCAATTTCGGCCTCTTTTTCCCGGATAATTTTAGTTGCCTCCAGTCCGTCAAGTTCGGGCATCTGAATATCCATAATGATAAGGTCAAAAATGGATTTATCGCACTCATACAGGGCTTGTTTACCATTTTCGGCCAATGTTACCTGCCATCCCATCCCGATAAAAATCATACTTGTTATTTTCCTGGTTACCGGATCATCCTCGGCAATAAGGACAGTATCCAATAACTGTTGTTCAATGGCCGATAAAAGCTCATCGGCATGAAGAGGTTTGGTGACATAACCATCCATACCAGCGGCAATACACTTTTGTCGATCGCCCTGCATGGCATTGGCTGTCATGGCAATAATCGGGATATGTCCGCCGTATTGTTTTTCATGCCGACGTATGGCTGCAGTGGCTTGATAACCGTCCATCTCCGGCATTTGAACATCCATCAAAATACAATCAAACATCCTGCTCTTATACAAATTGACGGCTTCCTGTCCATTTTTGGCGCTTACAATACGTATCTTTTCCCGTTCTAAAACAGCTGTTGCGAGGAACAGGTTAATCTCTTCATCCTCCACGAGAAGAATGTTCCGATCAACCAAAACTTCAGGACGCTCAAGTTTGCTGTTTACCACTGTACCCTGATCAAGAGAATCTTCCTCTTCTCCACTTTGCGGCAAAGCAAAATAGGCAGTAAACCAGAACGTTGCCCCTACATTTTCCACACTTTCAAGCCATATTTTTCCCCCCAGCAACTTCACCAGTTGAGAGGAGATACTCAATCCCAATCCGGTTCCGCCGTATTTCCGGGTGGTGGAACTATCCGCCTGGGAAAAAGACTCAAATATAATCTTCTGTTTTTCCAGAGGAATGCCTATACCTGTATCCTGAACACCAAATCGTAAAAGGGCATTGTCTGCTCCGGCTTCACGACATTCCACCAGGATCTGGACCGTACCATCTTCTGTGAACGTCAATGCATTATTGACCAGATTAATAAAAACCTGCGTCAATCTATCCGGATCTCCTATGAGAACTTCCGGTATGGTGTTTTTATACTGTACGGAGAGTGCCACCTTCCGTTTGTCTGCCTTCACTGCCATCAGGGTGAGAACTTCTTTGAGCTTCTCATCGAGCACAAATGGAACTTCTTCAAGCTCCATTTTTCCAGCTTCGATTTTTGAAAAATCCAGAATACTATTGATAAGGCTGAGCAAACGTTTGGCTGAAGCATCAACCATCTCGAGCTGTTTTCGCTGTTCAGCGTCCAAATCACTGTTCAGCACCATACCGGTCATCCCCATAATACCATTCATCGGGGTACGGATTTCATGGCTCATATTTGCCAGGAAATCGCTTTTCGCAATATTTGCAGCTTCAGCAGCTTCTTTTGCAACCTGCAATTCTCTTTGAACAGATTTTCTTTGGGATATCTCCTCTTGCATCTCTTTTTTGAGTAATATTTCATTATGCTTTGCCTTAATTCTGCCGACGAAAAGGTAACTAAGCAAAAGACCAGGGAGAAGAATGAACAGGATAACGGGGTACTGAGCCTGCTGTTTCGTAAGGCTAACGAGTTGCCAACCGGCAATGAACACGGGGGTTTTCTGAACATGGTATAAAATACCATCAATCCTGACAGTTTTTTCCTGAAAAGAAACAGAGAGCTCGTCCAGGGGCTCTTGGGCAAATTGCCGGCTCTTAATCAAATCATTTTTCTCGGTGGTGGAAAGTGGCATCGCTACGCCATAGAGCCAGTCTGTATCAGTATCAGAAACCACAAAAACAATACCTGTGTCAGAAATCAGGGCAACATGCTGAAAAGGAGATTGATCAAATTCGAGCTGGATGTCCTGAATGCCTGCTTTAATAACGACAACTCCCTGGGGCTGACCAGTTCCCGCTGAAATTGGGGCACTAAAATACAACCCTCTCTTTTTTGTTGTGACACCAATGGCAGCATAGCGGGAGCCTTTACCTTTGATGGCATTTGTAAAATAAGGCCTGAATTTATAATTTTTCCCGGTAAGTCGTGTCCCGTTTGAAGATGCACTTGATGACGTGACCTGACCTTCACTATCCATAACGTAAACAATGGAGGCTGAGAGAATATCTTTGGTTATTTTGAGAAGCCCGGATATCTGAGGATTATCGGGGTTACTTTCATGGACTGCGCTTTTAATAATGTCCGGTTGAAGACTCAGTTGGCGGCAGGGTGCAATATATTGTTTGCTGAAAAGCCTGTCTATTGTACTGGCAAGCTGTTCCGTCTGCTGTTTCTGGATAGTATTAGCATAAAAACTCTGTCCTTTGAGTGCCAACAAAGTAACAGAAGTCACCACAAGCAGGCTCAGAACCAGACTGAAAAAAATCTTCGACTTCAACCCGCTCTTTTTCTGAATATTATCAGTGTTTTTTCTAGTGACCATAATGTCAAGTACTCAGGTAAAACAATAAAAATCCGTTACCATCGACAGAATATTCTTGAGATACTGGGGAAAAGTAAAAGTTGGATTTACACCCGATATTAATTCTTTATTGATGGCGTCGTAAAAACTCTTCATCTGCTTCGTTGCTACATTTTTTATTTAATTCCAACGTACCTTAGTACGCTGAAATTAAATAAAAAATGTGCGCCTCGCATATGAAGCTTTTTACTTAGCCATCTTTCAATTGACCTTTTTACGAGTTTATCTTTATTGATAAAATACTATCGCTTCAGCCTTCTATTTGTCAACAGGGAATCACCCGGAAGATCCACAGGAAACAAAGACTACCCTTTGCCACCGGGAAACAGTCCCATTTCATCGTCCAATTTATTATGTGTTGAATTTTGGCAATCGCACGATTACTTTAGCTGATGCACCACCCAATCATTTTTTTGCCAGACTCCCCATGCAACGTGGCAAATGTGTAATCACATACCATTGATGGATTCGTAAAAACTCTTCATCTTGTTTTGACCTTTTTACGAGCTTATCACCAATGATGCATGTATAAGGAGCTGCTTGAATGAAAATAAAGACAGAAATTATTAATTCCATTTTTATCGTCACCTGTGACGGACCCAGTCTAGACGCTTCTCTTGCCCGGGAATTCCTCAATGCCATGGGAGAATTTATTCAGAAAAATCGAATGGACATCATTTTCGATATCACAGGAGTGAATTTTGTAGACAGCACGGGTATGGGATCCATAATCCGGTCTCTTACAGAAATTGATGGTCATGGGCAACTCATTTTATGCGGGGTGAACGACAGAATTTTAACCCTGCTGAAAATGGCTCATCTGAATGGAATAATTCACCATGAAGCAACCCGTGACAAGGCCTTAACCAGCATTTTCTGGAAAGAAGAAGATACTGACGCAGTAGTTATCAAAGAAGAAACAGCCACAAAAGAGACGAACAAAGCAACAGATATACATGACCTGACAGTTTTTCTGGAGCCTGAGGAAGATACAAAGACAGCAAAAAATAAAAAACAGATCATGGATGAAGAATTTGCCATCTTTTGCAAAAACATCAGCACGGGCAAACGTCATCCGAGCCTGGTTCTAAATATCAGTTCTGGCGGCATCCTCATCACAACACGTTCTGAGCTTGCCATCGGGGACGAATTACTTGTGGAAGGTCGTATAGGAAAAGAGTTTAAGTTTAAAGAACGAGTTGTTTCCCGCTCCACCAGTAAACAAAAGCATGGGATTGAATTCATTGATCTTTCAAAAGAGACCAGTGATTTCCTTGATCGTCTTACAGGAGCCATCGACATGACCAAATCAAACAGATTTCGCCACAAATAGCCTAACGCAGATAAACTGCAAGTCAGTGCCTCGAAGGTCTCTCTTTGTTCGCTATCTGTTGTTTATGCTGATAATTTGAGTTTGAAACACTCGATTTTCTTATTTTTTATTACAGCTTTTCAGCAGTAAGTCACTAAATAATCTTACCGTACAGCTCCAATACTGCTCACAATATCTTTCTGCATTTCTTCAATAATCCTCACCGGATCTTCAGCCCTGGTTATGGGACGGCCCACCACTACATGATCTGCACCGGTTGCAATGGCACGGCCTGCTGTAATAATGCGTTTTTGATCATCGTTTCCATCATTGACATTGGCTCCCGGGCGGATGCCGGGAGTCACAATTAACAGCTTATTACCCAGATCTTTTCGCAATCGTTCTGCCTCAAGGCCTGATGAAACCACCCCGTCACAACCCAGATCGAGGGCTCGCCTGGCACGAAAAAGAACCAAATCTTCCACAGATTGGGTCATACCCATGGCTCTCAAATCTTCCTCGCCAAAACTTGTGAGCACAGTTACTGCAAGAAGCTGCAAATCTCCCCTTGTCTCCATGGCAGCACGAATAATTGCATCATTCCCATGGATGGTGGCAAGAGACACTCCACGACTGTTTAGCTGCCCCACAGCAAGTTTTACGGTTTCCGGGATATCAAAAAACTTTAAATCAAGCATCACCTTGTGGCCACGATCAATAATCCAGTCCACCACCTCAAAATAGCTGGCCATAAACAGTTGCAACCCAACTTTAAAATAGTGTGTATGGGATTCACAACGTTTTACCATTTCCTTTGCAAGCTCAGGGCTGTCCACATCCAGTGCTACAATTATCCGATCCTGTATTTCTATTTGTTTATTGTTCATAATTGCCCTCACTCACAATTTTTTGTATTTCAGTACATACTGTTTCTGGGGCAGCACCGGTAAGCAGTTGATTAATCTTTTCCAGAATGATTTCCACTTGTGGAAAGATATTACTCTCTGGGGACAATTCTTTTCCCTCACGGACAAGATCCTCCCAGCCAGCAGGGGCGCCAGCTTCCACTGCACATTGCTTAAGTACGTGCTGAATCCATTCCTGAGTGGGATCCAGAGTCATGGCAGGTGCAGCCATTTTCATGGCTCTAAATGCTGGCTGTCCAGATGGTGCTGCGAACTCTTCTTTCTCCACGTTGTTTTTAACAACCTCCAATTGTACTGCATCAAATTGAGGTTTTAATTGTTTTACAGCTACAGGTTCTACAATGTTTGTCGCAGAGTTTTGTTGCACAGAAACTTCCAGTTTTTCAGGGGATTGTTTCCTCTCAGACTGGGTATTCATAAGAACCGGTGAATCCGCGGGCCCTGGGCTTATATTCAGATTCAGATTCAGAAACAAGACAACTGAAGCCGCAGCCGCCAGCAAAGAACCGCTCACTGCCAGAAATTTTCGTTGAAACAACAGCGCTTTCTTTTGTTTCACATTGCCACGGGAGAGTTCCTGCTGTAATTCCAACCATTCTCTATAACATGTTTCACACGATGAAAGGTGGGCAAGATGCAACTGCTGTTTATCCGGCGCACATTTTCCATCAAGGAGTTCTGCCATCTCCTTGGAAGAGAGGCAGCTTCCCTGCTGTGCCCCCCGGAGATCGGCAGCAAGACCAAGCTGTGCAACAAGGGAATCAGTCTCCCTTTTATGTTTCAATTCATCACTATTTGCCATGCTGAACCCAAAATTTCTTTGACAAATAAACTGACGGACAGATCACCTGCTTGTGTTCCGCTCAAGTACACTATCATCGTAAAAGCTCCAGAAGTTCCTCTTCCAGGCCCATGTTCTGGAAGTCCGTTCTTAAACGTGCAAGCAGACGACGCACCCGGCCATTCACCTGATCCCGAGTCAAACCAAGTAAGGTGGCCGACCGAGCCACACCCACATTATCCCGGTAAAGGAGCTTAAGCAATAATCTCTCTTCAGGGCGAAGGGTAATTCCATTTTCCAGGAGGAGGGAAAATTTCTCAGGAACCTGGACACCATGAGTATCCCCCACCATTTGCCTGAAAAGGCTTGCAAAGAGATAAGCCTGTTCATCTTTTTCAAGCAACTGCTCAGGATACCCTTTCGGGTCTCCTGTTGCTTCCGTTTCTTCCAATGAAAACTCCAGGCCCTGATGCTTTCCACACTGTGGAATCCGGCCAAGTAAGCTGAGAGCAGCATCTTCCAAATCCTCCTTTTCACTGGCAGGATATCTACATGATGCACTTTCCACAGCATCTGAGACAGATAACCTTTCGAGACAGAGCAGTGAAAAGAGTACAGACCATATCCCGCCGAGCTTTTTGACCCAGAGCGGTGGCCTGACCCGACCAAAACGTTTACGACTGAAATCTTCGAGCAAACGCCAGGAAAGTGACGCCAAATAACTTTTGAAGCTGCCCCCTCCACCATAAGCCTGCAAACGTTTCCAGGAATCTGCGGCGAGCGAATCCATCACAAAAAGAGCCGCTTCTTCAGCCAAAGGAGCAGTACCAAAACGACGCACAGCCAAACGGTTAATCAGATCCCAATGCGCAAGGGCCTTTTCTTTCCATGACTCACCCATCTTAAATCAACTAAGGGCACCCTGTACGATCTCAGAATCAAAATAATTCACACACATCCCTGCATCCACAACCATGGTCTGAGCAGTGATCCCTGAAGATCTAGGAGAGAGAAGAAAAGCAGCAAGATCAGCAGCTTCAGAAGTTTTCAGTGCTTTTTTCCGTAAGATTGCCTTCTCAGCATAAAGATAACTATCAACATAACCAGGAATCCCGGCAGAAGCTGAAGTCTTTAACAGACTTGGTGCAACGGCATTAAAACGCACGTTGGAAAACGAGGAAAACGATTTGGCCAGGAAACAGATCGACGAGTTAAGTGCCGCCTTAATTGGGGCCATATACCCATAGTTTTCCGCAGCCATAC
>CAMZLK010000129.1 GCA_947311475.1 uncultured Desulfocapsa sp. | reverse complement strand
GGTAGCGCACCAAGGTAATGATGCTTTTGCATTAATTCTTGGAAAGGCTCTTCTTCGGCAGGGTGAACACTATGGACAGTGACTTCAGATAAAAGCATGATATCTCTCAAACAATATTTACAGGATAACTAAGGATATCTTGTTTGAGAGAAAATGTCCAGTTTTAAACGTAACAACTTAAAGTTGTTTTATAAAGGTGATAGGATAAAATCACCCTGGTATTAATGCTTTTCTATTACAGACAAACTAAGATGCGTTTTCTGTTTTTATTACTGGAATTATGGAGTAATGCACTGGGGGAAATTACATATCCTTGATTGTGATTGGAATATGCTTTATGAGCAGTCCCTGCCTGCACCGACCATTGCGAATATTGATGCTGATTCTGATTATGAGCTGGTTATAAATACCATCAATTCCGGATTTGTGGCTTATGATTTGCCAGGGTCAGCGGGAGCCAGAATCCAGTGGCAAAGTGGGAGGAACAGGGGATGGAAAATTGAGCAGAAGAATACTATTGGCCCCATGTTGTTTCTGCTGCTAAACTGACACCAAACAAAAAATAATACAGGGATACCACTCTGTTTTTTTTAAGAAGCAGGACACTTTAATTCTTTTAATATATCTTTTAACTGTGTCAAAGAACTTGTGACGTAGTTACTGTAATCGGTCAGTTTTTCGTTTTCCGTGTCAGATCCCGTGACAGAGTGGCTCACCGCAGTAAGTGTTCCCACAATGTTTTCCATATCAGACAGGCCTTTTGTTATAAAGTCATCAGGTAGTTTATTCCCCTGTTTTTGTTCAGTATTACTCTGTGTTGCTATGTGAATTTGTGAAAGAAGAGTACCTTCATCATTAAACACAGGAATGTGTTTATGGGTGAATTGAGTTTGCAGCTTAGTGCTGTAATGGTCAATGGTTTGATATTGGTTATTTTCCATTAGAGAGGGCTCAAAACAGTGGGCACATTCTTCTTCAGTGTCACAAAATAAACTTGAGCAGGGAAGTCCTGTTATTTCTTCAAGAGGAAGTGTGAGTTCTTCCAGGCTTTTCTTGTTTGCCCACTTCACGTTTCCGTCAGAGTCAAGGAGGAAGACCAGTTGGCCGACCTCGTTTAAACCGTCTTTTAAAGCCATCAAGGCAAAGTTATGGATCTCTTGTTTTTGCTCAAGCAGGAGGGCATTTTCCTTTAACTTTTGTGCCAGATCCTGAGCGCTTTGCGCGTTTTTTTTGTGTTCATTTAAAAGCTTTTGCAGCCGGATGTGAACGCCTACCCTGGCGTGAAAGCTCTGCGGATCAATGGGTTTGCTCATGTAATCAACAGCCCCGAGATTTAGGCCTTTCCATTCGTCATCAACTTCATTGGCAGCAGAGACGAAAATTATAGGTATATGGCGAAGTTGTTTGTTGCTTTTTAGCAGTGAGCAGGTTTCATAGCCATCCATTCCAGGCATGTCGACGTCTAGAAAGATAATGTCTGGCTTGAGTTGTTGGGCCATTTGCATTCCTTCCTGTCCGGAAAGCGCAACAGCGACTTTGTATTCTTTGGTAATGGTAGAATTCATCAATTCCAGGAAAATAGGGTCATCGTCAATAAAAAGGAGTCTGATATCTTTTGTATCCACACTCTTTGCAGTTCCGGAGTAGGAGATGACCGTTTCCATCGAGATATGATTGCTGCATATTTGACAATCAATGGTCTGCTCTTCCAGCTGTTCGAGAGTTTCCTGATCGATCATGTTTTTTCCGCCGCATTCTTCGCAAAAAATCACCAGCATTCTTTTCTCTTTGCCTCTATTCTATATATCTTGGATTGATTCATTTGGGGGGTATCTGTGGTTTGTAAAACAATACCTGAAATAGAGTATAACATAGCTTATTGTAGGTGAAAAATAAAAAAAAGCCTGTCTGGAAAAAATCCAGGCAGGCTTCTGTTCAAAAGAAGGATAGAAAACTAAGGGAATTCCTCCATTAAAAATCAATCAATTCCACATCAAAAATCATTGTAGCATTGGGTGGGATCGGGCCTCGACCAGATGGGCCATAACCAAGGCTGGCTGGAATAATAAGGGTGCGTTTCTCACCTTTTTTCATTGTAAGCAGAGCTTCATCCCATCCTTTGATAACTCTTCCCTGGCCCACAGGAAAGTCGATGGGGGTACCGCGATCAACTGAGGAATCAAATTTCGTTCCATCAAGCAATTTACCTGTGTAATGAACTTTAACCATTGTTCCAGGTGTTGGTGTGTCACCTTCTCCCTCTGCATTGACCACATATTTGAGTCCTGTTTCGGTGGTGATAGCATCCGGGTATTGTCCGTTAATCTGCTCCATGGCTTCTTCCATGGCTTTGAGTTCTTTTTCCTTGGCCCTTGACTCCTGACTTTCAAGGAGGGTATCAAAAGCTGCCTGATCACTCTTGAAGGCCTTTGCATCCTTTCCTGCACGGATGATTTCAACTGTTTCAATTGTGTCATTTTTCTCGATTTTGTTAACAACATCCATGCCGGATACAACATGACCAAAAACGGTGTGTTTACCATCGAGATGTGGGGTGGCAACGTGGGTGATAAAGAACTGACTACCGTTGGTGCCAGGCCCGGCATTGGCCATGGACAGGATACCTGGCTTGTTGTGTTTGAGGCTTGGGTCAATCTCGTCAGGGAAGGTGTAGCCGGGACCTCCTGTTCCGGTGCCTAAGGGGCAACCACCCTGAATCATGAAGTCTTTAATCACCCGATGGAAGGTGAGGCCATCGTAAAAACGGGTTCCTTCTTTACCGGCACCACCACCAAGTTGTTTTGTACCTTCTGCAAGACCCACAAAGTTAGCAACTGTGATAGGTGTTTTTTTGTATTCTAGTTTGCAGACAATCTCACCCTTATTGGTGATGAATTTGGCGTATATGCCATCTGCCAGTTTTTTTTCTGCCATTGCGGATTCTCCAAATGAAATAAATAATAGAAAAAGTGTTGCGATGAATGTGAGTACTATCTTATGCATGATTGTTCCTTATGGAAAGGGGGGAAATGTTAAAAAAAATTGAAGTTTATACTTACCAAATTGGATGAAAGAAAAAAAGCTAAAACGGGAGTGAAATACGTATTTTTTCGGGTTTTATGCGTGTGTGCCCGATTCCTGTTGACTCCCGATCAGATCTTGAGTTTAATAGTGAAATTTTGTCTACACTGTCTGCTTTACTAAAAATAGTATCTAACGTAGCAGGTTGCAGGTAAGTGCCTCAAAGGTTTCTCTTTGTCTGCTCTCTATTGCAATTCGTAACGGTTTGATATTGTTTTACTCTCCTATATTCTCGGAGTCTACGCTACCTGTTTTTTTATTACAGCTTTTGTGGAGTAAGGCACTAAATAATAAAGAAAATAATTCTGCGAAGAGTCATTTTCTTAAGAAGCAAAGAATAAGGGAAATATATGAAAGCATTGATTGCCCTGGAAGATGGGACTTTGTTTGAAGGACGTTCCTTTACCGGATCCGGCGAAGCCATAGGTGAAATCGTTTTCAACACCTCCATGAGCGGGTATCAGGAAATTTTGACCGACCCTTCCTATACTGGTCAAATCGTTACCATGACCTATCCACTCATTGGCAATTATGGTGTAAACAAGGCAGATATGGAATCAGACTCTGTCCATCCAAAGGCCTTTCTCGTAAAAGAATACAATGGGTATCCTTCTAACTTTAGATCCGAACAAACCCTTGCAGAGTTTCTGGGTGATTACGGTATTCTTGGTGTGGAAGGTTTTGATACCCGTGCGCTGGTTCGTCATATCCGAACAAAAGGTGCAATGAAAGGTGTTGTTTCCACAGGTGATCTTGATCGTGATTCTCTTGTTGCAAAAGCGCGTGCCTGGACTGGCCTGGTTGGCCAGGATATGGTGAGTAAAGTAAGTTGCAAAGAGCCATATGGATGGGCCGATAACGGTGTTGTTCCCGGGACTGATTTTGAAACCGCACAAACCGGGATAGAAAATCCTTTGAAGGTTGTGGCTTTTGATTTCGGTTTGAAGTACAACCAATCCAGAATCCTTACAGAAAAGGGGTGCCAGGTACAGGTAGTCCCGGCATCAATTGGAGCTGAAACCGTACTTGCCATGAATCCTGATGGAATCTTTTTGTCCAATGGACCCGGGGACCCTGAAGGCGTACCGGATGTTGTTGATACCGTACGGGCGCTCCTTGGTAAAAAACCAATATTTGGAATTTGTCTTGGCCATCAACTGCTTGGCCTTGCCTATGGCGGATCTACCTTTAAACTTAAATTTGGACACCGAGGTGGTAATCAGCCGGTGAAAGACCTTAGTACCGGTAAGGTGGAAATTACCTCCCAGAATCATGGCTTTTGTGTTGATATGGATTCTTTGAATTCTGACGATGTCGAGCTCACCCATGTTAACTTGAACGATGGCTCTGTTGAGGGAATGCGTCACAGGAAATATCCTGCTTTTTCCGTCCAGTACCATCCGGAACACGCCCCTGGTCCACATGATGCAATGTATCTTTTTGATCGTTTTATAGAGATGATGCGTAAATAAGCGGTAAACATGAAAAGGAGTAACTGCTCACAGGGCACCGCATCTCTGCGGAGTTCCGTGCCTCGCTGACCTGCGCGGTCACGCTGACTCACGTATGACTTATACGCTGTGCCAGTCTGCCTGCGAAAAGCTGCAGCACCCTGTAAGCAGTTACAAAATCAGTGGTTTGCGAAAGTAAGTAGCTTACCCCGTGAGTAGTTACGAAAAGAATAACAAAACGTAAAAATACCAAAAACTGTCTCCCATGCCAAAAAGAACAGATATAAAAAAGATCCTAATCATTGGTTCCGGACCCATTATTATCAGCCAGGCCTGTGAGTTTGATTATTCAGGTGCTCAGGCTGTAAAGGCATTGAAGGAAGAGGGGTACGAAGTTGTTCTCATAAACTCCAATCCTGCTACCATCATGACCGATCCTGAGCTTGCCGATTTCACCTATATCGAGCCAATTACACCAGAAATGGTAATAAAGGTTATAGAAAAGGAACGCCCCGATGCACTCCTTCCAACACTTGGCGGACAAACTGCATTAAATACCGCCATTAAGGTTGCCGAGACCGGTGCACTTGAGAAGTATAATGTGGAGATGCTGGCAGCTGATATCAGTGTCATAAAAAAGGCAGAGGGGAGAGAAGAATTTAAAGAGGCAATGGAAAATATCGGCCTTAATATTCCCAAATCTCATATTGTTCACACACTTGATGAAGCAATGACGGCCGGAGATGATATCGGATTTCCCATCATTGTACGACCAAGTTTTACTCTTGGTGGAACAGGTGGTGGTGTTGCCTACAATCGTCAGGAACTTGAAGAACTCTCTTCCTCGGGTCTTGATCTGTCCATGACCACAGAGATTATGCTTGAGCGCAGCCTTCTTGGCTGGAAAGAGTATGAGCTTGAACTGATGCGGGACTCCAAAGACAACGTGGTTATCATCTGTTCCATAGAAAATATTGATGCCATGGGCGTACATACTGGGGATTCAATAACAGTTGCCCCCGCGCAAACGTTGACTGATCGGGAATATCAGGATATGCGTGATGCTTCCATTGCCATCATTCGTGAGATTGGCGTTGAAACCGGTGGCTCCAATGTGCAGTTTGCTGTTAATCCGGTTGATGGGGAACTCATGGTGATCGAGATGAATCCCCGTGTTTCCAGAAGCTCGGCACTTGCTTCAAAGGCAACAGGTTTTCCAATCGCAAAAATTGCTGCTAAATTAGCAGTTGGCTACACACTTGATGAATTGCAGAATGATATCACCCGTGAAACGTATGCGGCTTTTGAACCAAGTATTGATTATTGTGTGGTGAAAATTCCGCGCTGGACTTTTGAAAAGTTCCCGGAAGCAGAAGATGTTTTAAGTACAGCCATGAAATCCGTGGGTGAAACAATGGCCATGGGAAGGACTTTTAAAGAGGCTTTCCAAAAGGGCATGAGATCCCTTGAAACCGGAAGGTTTGGCTTTGGAGGAGATGGTAAAGAGGAACTCGCCCACCTCGAAATTGAAGACCTTGAGGCAAGTTTACGCAAACCAAACTCCAAGAGAATTTCTTTTGTTTATGAGGCCTTGAAGCGTGGCTGCAGTATTGAGTATTTATTTGAACTCACTCAGATTGACCCCTGGTTTCTCTATAATTTCCAACAGATTGTAATAAAAGAAAATGAAATTCGAGAGAAGGGATTTCAGGGATTGACCCCCGATTTTCTACGGGGTTGTAAAGAATACGGGTTCTCAGATCATCAGCTTGCTTTTCTCACTGGCACATCAGTAAGAGATGTGCGGGAGCTGAGAAAAAATCTGGGGATAGAGCCTGTCTATAAACTGGTGGATACCTGTGCTTCAGAGTTTGAATCATACACGCCTTATTACTACTCCACCTACGAACAGGAAAATGAGGCTTCTGCTGCAACAGATAGAAAGAAAATCGTTATCCTTGGTGGAGGGCCGAATCGGATAGGGCAGGGGATCGAGTTTGACTATTGCTGTGTCCATGCCTCTTTTGCCCTTGCTGAAATTGGAGTGGAATCCATCATGGTGAACTCCAACCCGGAAACTGTCTCAACAGATTACGATACTTCTGATAAACTCTACTTTGAGCCACTCACCTTTGAAGATGTGTTAAATATAATTGATCTGGAAAAACCGGATGGGGTGATTGTTCAGTTTGGGGGGCAGACACCGTTAAATCTTGCAGTGGCACTTGAGGAAGAAGGCGTACATATTGTTGGTACTCCACCTGACGCAATTGATCGGGCAGAGGATAGAAAACGATTCCAGCAGTTTTTACAGAAACTTGGTCTTCGGCAACCGGAAAATGATACTGTTCAAACCATGGAAGAGGCCATCACTGTTGCAAATACTATCGGATATCCTGTTGTGGTTCGTCCCTCTTATGTACTTGGTGGCCGTGATATGCGAATTGTCTACGGCGATGATGAAATACGTGACTTTATGGCAATACCAGGTATTGCAGGAGCAGATCACCCGGTATTGATTGATAAGTTCTTAAAGGATGCCATTGAAGTGGATGTGGATGCACTCTGTGATGGGGACGACACAATCATCGGCGGCATCATGCAGCATATTGAAGAGGCGGGAATTCATTCAGGAGACTCTGCCTGTGTTTTACCACCCCATACCTTATCTGATCAGATGGTCGCTGAGATAAAAGAAGCAAGTCGCGCCATGGCACTCGAGCTTGGTGTCATAGGGCTTATGAATGTCCAATATGCTGTGAAAGGTGATAACCTCTATATTCTTGAGGTGAACCCAAGAGCGTCCAGGACTGTCCCGTTTGTTTCCAAGGCAACGGGTATTCCCCTTGCAAAAATTGCCACCAAGATCATGATGGGTAAGACCTTGAAAGAACTTGGACTGACAGAGGAAGTTGTCATTGATCACTGGGCTGTGAAGGAGGCTGTCTTTCCGTTTGACCGTTTTGACAATGTTGATACTCTGCTGGGACCTGAGATGAAATCAACAGGTGAAGTCATGGGAATTGATGACGATCTTGGATTGGCACTTGCCAAAGGTCAGCTTGCTGCAGGATCGGTACTTCCCTCTGGTGGAACTGTATTTATCAGTGTTCGGGATAGTGATAAAAAGACAATTCTTTCTCCCGCTGAAACACTTGTTGAAATGGGTTTTGTTCTTGTCGCCACCAATGGAACGGCAAAGTTTCTTAATTCACATAAAATCCCATGTGATCCGGTGAATAAAATATCCCAGGGACGGCCCCATATCATGGATAAAATGCAGGACAATCAGATCGCCTGGGTGGTAAATACCTCCATGGGGAAACGAGCCACTGAAGATTCCTACAGTATTCGGCGGGCTTCTTTGGAATTGCATGTTCCATACACAACAACTGCCACAGGAGCAGTTGCCGTAGTTATGGCAATGAAGGCCATGCGGGAAAAAGAGATTGGAGTTCAGCCGGTACAGTATTTCACTAGAAATATCAAAAAAATATCGTAAAAAATTAATTTTGTTATAAAAAAGATCAATGTAGCCCTCGACAGAGTGCCTCATTGCTCTTAATATACATATTTGCTATATGCTTTGCTTACGTCATAAGAGCGTACATATCTGTTTAATCTGGAGTTGCGGAGGACTCTTTGAATACATTTTATAAAAATCTATCCATGTGGCTGGTGATTGGTTTAACTATGATCCTGCTCTTCAATCTATTTAACAAGCCCCAGGGGCAAATGACCTCGCTGACCTACAGTCAGTTTGTGGCTGCAGTTGAAAGTCGTGAGATATCCCAGGTAGAAATCTCCGGCGATATTGTTTCCGGAAGCATGCGGAACGGAAAAGCTTTTAGAGCTGTATACCCTGTTAATGATAATGAGATGATATCCATTCTGCGCGACAACGGCGCCGATATATCTGTCAAAGAAGTCCAGAAAGATTCCTTGATGATGAATATCTTTGTTTCGTGGTTTCCCATGTTGCTGCTCATTGGTGTCTGGGTCTTTTTTATGCGGCAGATGCAAATGGGTGGTGGAAAAGGCGGAGCGCTCTCTTTTGGTAAAACCAAAGCGAAACTCCTTGAACAGGGTGACCATAAAGTAACATTTGAAGATGTTGCGGGCATTGATGAAGCAAAAGAGGAGCTTGAAGAAATTATTGATTTCCTAAAAGATCCCCAGAGATTCACCAAGCTTGGTGCTCGTATTCCAAAAGGTGTGTTACTTGCCGGATCACCTGGTACCGGTAAGACTCTACTTGCCAAAGCCATTGCAGGTGAAGCAGATGTTCCTTTCTTTACTATTTCCGGTTCAGATTTTGTGGAGATGTTTGTAGGTGTCGGTGCATCCCGTGTTCGTGACCTTTTTAATCAGGGCAAGAAGAATGCACCGTGTATCATCTTTATTGACGAAATTGATGCCGTTGGCCGGCATCGTGGTGCCGGGCTTGGTGGTGGTCATGATGAACGTGAGCAGACCTTGAATCAGCTCCTTGTTGAGATGGATGGTTTTGAAGAAAATGAGGGTGTTATCATTGTCGCTGCAACAAATCGCCCCGATGTGCTGGATCCTGCTCTTCTTCGTCCTGGTCGTTTTGATCGTCAGGTAATTGTACCCATACCTGATGTTTTAGGTCGTCAGAAAATTCTTGAAATATACGCCCAAAAGACCAAGATGCGAGCTGATGTAGATATGGCGATAGTGGCTCGTGGTACTCCAGGGTTTTCAGGTGCAGATCTTGAGAATCTTGTGAACGAAGCTGCTCTTATGGCAGCCCGCATGGGGGCCAAAAAGATTGACAAGGAAATGATTGATCGGGCCAAAGATAAGATCATGATGGGTGCTGAACGCCGTTCCATGATTATTACCGATAGCGAAAAAGAAGTGACAGCCTATCATGAAGCAGGGCATGCCATAATTGCACGTCTTTTGCCCGGAACTGATCCCATCCACAAGGTGTCTATTATTCCTCGTGGTCGGGCACTTGGTGTTACCATGCAGTTGCCCACGGATGAACGTCACACGCATTCAAAAACCTTTCTGGAGAATTCGCTTTGTATTCTTTTTGGTGGTCGGGTTGCAGAGAAGCTGATTTTTAATGAAATAACCACTGGTGCAGGCAATGATATTGAACGGGCCTCTGAAATGGCACGTAAGATGGTCTGTGAATGGGGGATGAGTGAAGTGCTGGGGCCCCTTGCCTATGGTAAAAAAGAAGAACAGATTTTCCTTGGTCGGGAGATAAGTCAACATCGTGATTTCAGTGAGGAAACCGCACGTAAAATTGATGAGGAAGTTCAAAAAATCATACGAATTGCCAATGATACAGTTGTCAAATTGCTTACTGATAATATGGATGTGCTGAAGCGGGTTGCTGAGGAGTTACTTGAGCAGGAGACCATTGTTCTTGAAGATATAGAGGATATTCTTGATGAACTTCGTCCTGGGCAATATGAACGTACCGGGAATGAGCCTGAACCTGAAGAAGTAATAAAGGAAAAGAAAAGCTCTCCAAAGAAACCTGTCAAGGCTCCTGTGGAAGAAGCAAATGATAACGATGTTCAGGAAGCAGTGGAAGATGAAAAAACTGATGGAGTAAAGGAGTCAGCAGAAGAAGTGGAAAAAGCAGAGGAGGAACCTGCAGCACCTGTTGATAAACCCAAGGAGTAACGATGGCCATCCCCAAAATTATGGGTATCTTAAATGTGACCCCCGATTCCTTTTCCGATGGTGGTCAGTTTGATTCTACGGCCTCTGCCTGTTCTCAGGCAGAGGCCCTTGTTGTTTCTGGAGCCGATATCATTGATATTGGTGGAGAATCGACACGTCCTTTTGCCAAACCGGTGACTGTGCGGGAAGAGCTAAACCGCGTGATTCCTGCCATCAGTGCAATCCGTTCTGCTTTTTCCATCCCACTTTCCATTGATACCACCAAGGCAGAAGTTGCCCGCCAGGCACTTGCAGCAGGTGCCAATATCATTAATGATATCTCCGCGTTACGAAAAGATCCTGCAATGCTTCCACTGGTTCAGGAAACATCTGTACCTGTAATTATGATGCATATGCAGGGAACGCCTGGGGATATGCAGGTAAATCCTCAATATGATGATGTAATTGATGACATCATTACCTTTTTTAAAGAGCGGCTCGCCTGGCTTCAAGAGAATGGAGTAGCTCTACACAGAATTACCCTTGATCCTGGTATCGGTTTTGGTAAAAGTCTCAATCACAACCTTTCCATTCTCAAACATCTTGCAGCTTTTAAAGCCCTTGGCTGTCCGCTTCTGCTTGGGCATTCCCGCAAAGGATTTATTGGAGATATAACCGGACTTCAAGTAGAAGACAGAGATTTACCAACTGCTGTCGTCTCCGCACTCTCCTGCGCAGCAAAGGTTGATATAATCCGAGTTCATAATGTGGCTGCCACGTATCAGGCATTGCAAATGACAACGGCTATCCAGGACGCCGAATAAATGAAGATCCCTGCCAATAAATGGGGTCTATGTACAGACCAGCTTCCTCAAAATGAAAACGAAACAGTGAGTCGAGTAATGTCCTGTTTTTATCCCCTGGGATTTACGGAAATACCCAAATTCATGAAGAGTACCCTTATGTTATGTTGCTGATTATATCTCCCTCAAAAACACAGGAGTTGAACGATTCTTTGGATGTCGAGACAAGTCAACCACTGCTGCTTCAGGACAGCAATTTATTAATAAAGGTACTTCAAAAAATCTCTGTTGCTGGTCTTGCAGACTTGATGAAGATGAGTGAACGTCTGGCATTGCAGACTGCTCAGCGAATCAAGGAGTTTGAGGTGCCATTTACTGCAGACAATGCTCGTCCTGCTGTTGGAGTTTTCCAGGGAGATGTGTATTCGAATATTTCGATCGATAAATACGGCAATGAGGGAAAAGCGTATATTCAAGAGCATCTCCGTATTCTCTCTGGCTTGTACGGTATTTTACGACCATTTGATCTGATGCAGGCGTATCGATTGGAGATGGGTTGTAAGTTGGAAAATGGGCGTGGAAAAAACCTTTACGAATTTTGGGGCGAGAAAATTACCATGGAGGTGGATCAAATACTTTCCAATCATTCAGAACCCATTCTCGTTGATTTGGCTTCGGCCGAATACAGTCGTGTGATCAAGAAGAAAAAATTAAATGGAGCGGTACTCAAAATTGATTTTAAAGAGCGTAAAGGGGATACGTATCGGACTGTGGCAATTCATGCCAAGCGAGCCCGTGGAATGATGGTTGATTTTACGGTGAGAAACAGGGTGCGAAGAGTTACTGAACTAAAAGATTTTCAAGATGCAGAGTATTGCTTTAACCCGGAACTATCCAGTGAAGAACACTACTGTTTTACAAGGGATTAGTGTCGGTATCTATCAGTGAGGAGTATCAATAATGGAACTAAAAGATAATCAATCTGCCCTTATTCTTGAATCGGATGGGGATGGTAATATTTCTGTCAATGTTGCTTCTGATAACCATGAGAGTTTGACCGGGGCTCTTTGTCAGGTAATCGCAAATAAATTAATGACAGACGAACAGTTTCAGGGCGAGCTTATGGAACTCCTGGAAGTTGAAGGAGAAGAATAATTCTTAGGCAATCTTTTGGTTAAACGTGCCTATTTTCATTTTTTCCAGAGGCTTTTTTTCTCTCTTCAGTATAATGCCACCATGGTAATGCCTCGCCGCCTTCCATGAAATGGATAACTGAGAGAAAAACATCAATAACACAAGGGTCATGCTTTGTGGCTGTGAGTGTGCAGAGCTTTTTGTGTAATTGAAATCCGTCCTTTCCTATAAGTTGCTTTGGATGGTGAATTTCAAGCAGATGAAGATCCTTTGCCATTGCTTTTCCAATATTTGGCAACTGTTCCAGTTGTGAAACTGTTTTCCTGTTTGGGTTCTTCATTGTTCAATTCCCTTACGGATGCCCAGGTGGCTTGCTGAGATCAGAAAGTTCCACATCAAGTTCTATTTCTGTTGTCTTGTCATTGCTATCTTTTCGAAGCACTTTTATTTTGAGTATATCGCCAGCTCTTGTGTCCATCATCAAAATACCAATATCCTCCATGTTTTTTGCTGCTTGATTGTTTATTGCTATGATGATGTCATCTTCCTTTAGTCCAGCCTCTTTTGCCTTCCCGGCATGGCTGAGGCCGGTAATTCTGAGATGTTCCGTCCCGGCTTCATTCTTTTCAGTTCCAAGGATTATACCGATTTTTCCTTTGGGCTCAAGTTGTAATGGCTCTGCCAGGAAAAAGAAGTCTGCCTGTTTTTCTGGATTGGCAGGAGCGTTTGCTGCATAAATGTTTAGTACAGATGCCTGCTTGATATTCATACGGCGCAGAAGTCTTGGTGGGATACCAGAGTCTTTCCTGGTGTGCTGTGTGCCTGCAATAACCACCACGGTTTTTTGTGGATTCTTGTTAAGGATGCCAGCAATATTTGCAGCCATAGATTCATCCCATATTGCTTGAGCCTGTACAAATCCTGCCATACCCTTTCCTTTTCCATGTGGTGATTCTGCATGAAATCCATGTACCACTTGAAGCCTTTCAACATAGCCCTCAATTGCGAGATCTCTGTCCCTTGCAATGGTCTGTAACTGCTCTTTTGTGAGAGTGTCGGTGTTCCCGCTTGCAAAAACAGTACTTACGATTTCTCTGTCGATATTTATCCCATAAATCGGGATATTAAATTCTCTGCAAAATTTAAAGATTGGTCGAAAAAGTCGCCAGTCGTAACGCCATACATCAAACCAGCGTGAGGCGCGGAGAAAATCGGCCTCGTTTCTTTGGCTACCTTTTATCAGATAATTATTAAGGGCCTTCTGACTGCTTTCTGGAAACATTTCCATTCCAATGGCAAGATCCAACCCTTTTTTCTTCAGAGCCTGAATGATACGGAGTTGCAGGCGGTGGTCTGCAAACGAGTCGTGGGTTTCGCCAAGATAAATTACCCGGTTCTCTGCAAGTTTTGTGATGACTTGATCAAAGTTAGTAATGGAAGAAGTAGCACCACCTTCAGGGAGAGCTTCAAGGTTGTAAACAATACCATTATCAGTGGGAGAAATATCTTTGTCCCGGATACGGCCGTTTTTAAAAGTAAGGAATGAATATTTCCCATAATGTTTAAGTTTGTAGCTTGCTGCTTTGGTTTCTTCGATGCTTTCGCTTTGAATAAGAACAGCAACTTCTTTGCTGTTCAGGGGGTTATTCCTAACCGTTACGCTGAATCCTTCCTTTGCTGATACAGTGTTTCCGAAGATTGATCGATAACTGTCACTTTCGGCCCCAAGAAACAGGACGGAGTTTTCTAAAAGCTGTTGATTCGTCGCCTCTTTGTCTGTAATAGCTGTCCAGCCTTCTTTTTCTGCCCACTGCACAAAGGGGGTGAAGGCGGCAGAGCTTTGTTCTGTTGCAAGAACCAGAAGTTTATGATTTGCTCCTGAAAATCTGGACCATACAGGGGGAAATTCAGAAGGTTGAAGTTTTCTAAAAAGATCGTAGTCAGGATCAATTGAAACAGAAAAAGGAGCGTCAGAAAGGGGGATACTAAGAGTTGTTAGCTTATCTGTGATTGTATGAATGGATTTTTGAGTACCTGTTACTGTTGAAACATGAATGGGGAGATTAAGAATATAGGGTTCTGTGGTATTTTGTCTGATTGTAATGTGCAGAATGGTCTTTTCCTGTTTGTCCTCAATTCTTATATCACTTATCTCAATTGAGGGCACATCCCGGCGTGTAAGCTGTTGTAAGAAAAAGTCACCAAGATCCTTTCCAGACACAGCTTCAAAAGCGTTTTG
Organism: uncultured Desulfocapsa sp.; assembly: GCA_947311475.1. Classification (GTDB taxonomy): domain Bacteria; phylum Desulfobacterota; class Desulfobulbia; order Desulfobulbales; family Desulfocapsaceae; genus Desulfocapsa. The sequence goes on along the minus strand of CAMZLK010000129.1, from coordinate 1,522 downwards.
AAGATCCTTCCATGACGCAGGTTTACCTTTAAAGGCGTCTACAAAATGACGCAGTCCCTGGAAGAGAAACTCAGGACCTAATATTCCACGAAGCTGGTGAAATAACATGGCCGAACGATTATAGCCCACAGCACGTTTGGCCTTCGCCATGGCCTGATTGTGGCTGGCAGAGGTGAATTCCCCGAGGGGGATGGCAGAATCCGGATGCACATAACTCTGATAGTTGATAAGTGCCGCTTTGCGATGGGCAGCACCTTCCCCTTTATCTGTTGCGTAGGTAAAATCAGCAAGGTAGCTGGTTAGTCCTTCACACCAGTTTCCCGAATCATCGGCTATCTCAATGGAGTTGCCAAACCAGGAATGGAGGATTTCATGGCCAAGTGAAATCTCTTTAATAAAGGGTAATCTAAGTACCACCTGGCCAAGAAGGGTAAAGGTGGGCATTCCAAAACCACTGGGAAGACGATTTGCAACTATTGCATAATGATTGTAGGGGAAGGGGCCGATCTCTTTTTCGTAGCGTAGAAGGTACTCTTTTGCAGCGACCATATACTCTCCACTTAATTGCTGGTCTTCTTTGAAAAACCAGGTCGAGAGCGTAAGTCCTTCTCTCACTGTCTCTTTTTGGATTGTATACGGGCCTGCTGCCAGATGAATTGATCGTACTGGATGGGAAAATGAACTTTTTATTGTGTTCTCCTGCATCTGTTCCGGTAGGTTGTCTGATTCCGTTATTCCCTTGAATCCTTCCGGTAAGGTCGCTTTCACAGAAAAAAGCATGTTTTGTTGCGGTATTGGATGCCAGCCGGAAGTAAGCACGATACCCCGGTCGCTGATAAGGTTGTCGCCATCATTTGTTGAAGCGTTTAAAGAGTATTGTATAACAACCTGCTGGCTTTTGCTGCCAGCATACATATGAATAGTGTTTCCTTCAGGGATAGGCATGGAAAAAGGATTTGTTCCTTTTTCCCTGAGAGTAATGGACTGAATTATCAGGTCACCAGTATATAGATGCCATTCGTGTCCCTCTGGTACATCGATGGTAGCTATTCCCTGGAGGCTATGTTGTTCGGGTTGGAAGCTGACGTCCAGGTGGTACCTGGATAGTGCAGAATGGGCAAAACCATTACTGCTGAACAGACTGATAAAGAATAAAAGTCCTGTGAAAATATGAGCTGTTCTCACTTCTTTCTCCTTGCGTAATAATGTGCTAAGATTGATGGACTCGTAAAAACTCTTCATCTTCTTCGTTACTGCAAATTTTTTATCTTTTCAACGTACCCTAGTACGCCGAAAAGATAAGAAATTTCCGTGCCTTGAATATGAAGGTTTTTCCAAGTCCATCTTGGTTTCGACCTTTTTACGAGTCCATCAAGATTGATAAGCTCGTAAAAAGGTCAATTGAAAGATGGCTAAGTAAAAAGCTTCATATGCGAGGCGCACATTTTTTATTTAATTTCAGCGTACTAAGGTACGTTGAAATTAAATAAAAAATGTAGCAACGAAGCAGATGAAGAGTTTT
>CAMZLK010000128.1 GCA_947311475.1 uncultured Desulfocapsa sp. | reverse complement strand
GCTTGTCCGAGAATAGGCATTTTGGTCAAAATCGAAAAATTTTTGAAAAATAAGCGCAGCCATATGTATGATATTGCGAGCATTATTTTTTAACAATTCTGAAGAGTTTGGGCAAAAGGGCATTCTCGGACAAGCTCCTAGGAAGTTTTTCAAAGTCCATCAGCTTTTTCAATTCATGGTTTTTGAACTCTGTCGTTTGTGGTACTGTGGTCTGGTAAGTGAAAAACAATATTTCAAATAAAAGATGGGTTTACTGTAATGTCAGAAATACAGGATCGAGTACAGCTGAGACCTTCCTGGATGAACAGGATAGGGATGGAGTTTGAGCAGGAGTATATGCAGAAACTAAGACAATTTCTCATAGAGGAAAAGCAGGCTGGAAAGATAATCTACCCAGAGGGGAAAGATATCTTCAACAGTTTGAATCTACTCCCCTATGAAAACATTAAAGTGGTGATAATTGGTCAGGATCCCTACCATGGTCCGGGGCAGGCCCATGGACTCTGTTTTTCTGTGAAGCCGGGTGTGAAGCCACCACCATCACTTGTAAATATTTTTAAAGAAATTCATCAGGATCTTGGTATCCCCATCAGTCGTCATGGATATTTGAAAAGTTGGGCAGAGCAGGGGGTATTATTGTTGAACAGTGTGTTGACAGTTGAGAAAGATAAAGCCGGATCTCACCAGGGAAAAGGCTGGGAACGTTTTACAGATGCAATTATAAAATCAATCAATAAGGAACACAATGGGCTGGTGTTTTTTCTGTGGGGGAATTATGCCCAGAAAAAAGGGAAGATTATTGATGGAAATCGTCATCTTGTCCTGCAGTCTGTTCACCCTTCACCACTGTCAGCCCATCGAGGGTTTTTTGGAAAACAGCATTTCTCCAAAGCCAATGAGTATCTTCAGCACCAGGGAAAAGCTGTGATTAACTGGGAATTGCCTGAATTATAACTTCCGTATATTTAGTGCCTTACTCCTGAAAAACTGTAATAAAAAACAAGAAAATCGAAGTGTTTCAAACTCAAATTATTAGCATAAGCAACAGATAGCGAACAAAGAGAGACCTTCGAGGCACTTACTTGCGGTTTACCCGCGTTAAAAGAATTATGCTATATGGCAATCAAAAAGGATTCAATGGTTGTGGCAATATCTTGCTCTTTGCCCAGAAAAAAATGGTCACTGCCGGAAAGAGTGCGAATGGTGGCTTTAGGCGGTAAATCTGTCGTTTTTTGGTTGAGCAGTCTGTCTTGTTCAGCAAAAATGAGCAGGGTTTGACACAGCAGTCCCGGCAGGAGTCCAAAGTTATGCTCAATGAGTGGTGGGGTAATCCCGGTAAAACTTAGAGTTGACTGAGGGAGTGCGGATAGCCCGATAAAACTGCCAAAGGAATAACCAACCAGATGGAACTCTGTAAAAAACCTTTTGCTCCACTCTATAACCTGTTTTGTATCACTGATAATGGCCGAAAAATCGTTACTCTGATCCAATGTATTCCAATACTCGAATAAAGGTAAATCCGGTTCTGCCTTAAAACTTTTGCCAACTCCGCGGTAATTAAAAGAGAGCACAGGAAAGTGATTGGTCAGAGTTTCAGACACGGAAGTGATGACATTGTTATCCATGTTCCCGGCAAGCAGGGGGTGAGGTGGACAAAGAATAACGCCAGGTTTGTCGCTGTTTTCTTCTCTGTAGGAAAGCCTTCCTTCAAGATTCCCGGATGTGCAGGGGATACTGATTTTTTGACAAAAATGAGAAGGTATCAATATATTTCACCATTTTTCTTTTGCTGAAAATGTAATCCTTCAATACATTGCATTCCCTGTTCCCCGTCTTTTATCACTTGTATGGCAGTATCTCGTTCGAGCATATTTATAATCAGGAATGATTGGTCAAAACGGTGAAACATGACTCGTCCTCTTTCACCATTTGCAACTGTTTTTGTTAATTGCGGCTCTTCCTGAGCATGCTCAGGTAAGGGGATCAGTTGAATGTGAAGGTTCGGATCCTGGACGAAGAAGGTAGACGATTCATTTGTGATTTGCTCTTTCTCAAAGGCGACCCCAAAGAGACTGTTACCATAACCGGGTAAAATGATTGCCGAGGGAAACAGGACGGCAAGTTGTCTGCTTGTCTCCGTATCCTGCGTCATACCGCCTGTATGGATGCCTGTAATTTGTAGACGATCTTCCTTCGTCATTCGTGCGGCAAGTGCAAGAAGCAGTGGTGGAGTTGTGAAAAGGACAGAGATATTCTGCTGCGTGATAATGTTTAAGGCCTGGTTCAGGAGATGATCCATATAGAGCGTATGTCCCATGGTATCAACCTGCTGTTGTTTGATCCAACGCACATCACAATCAATGGAAAAAGGTTCAAGGCTGTCTGTTGCCCGGGCAAACGCTCGCGCTGCCTGAGCGATAATATGTGGCCCTGAAGGGCCGATAAAGAGCCATGTCTGTTTCAGTGGAAAATGGAAACCATCCACTGCCTGGAGCCATGGTTTAACAAAGGCAGTGTGAAATTCTACAGGTAAATATACTCTTCTACAGGGATCACCAGTGGTTCCACCGGTTTCAGCAAGAACCATTTTTCCCATCTGAGAATGAAGCGTTCGGGGAATAAAATCAGTGATGGGTCTGGTGCGCATTGCCTCCACATCCATTGGGCCGAGTTGCTGTAAATCCTCAAGTGTCTGAAAGTCACTGCGCTGCATGCCATGTTTCTTCAGGCAATCAAGCCAGTATGGGGTACCGTTGTCGGGTGAGAAGTGAATATCAAGAATGTGGTCAAACATCTTTAGTTTTTCCCATGAGTAAAATTGGCAAAATAGTGAGGTCACAAAGAAGAGCCATCCATAGGGAAAGGCTGATAAGAAGGCCAAAATAGCCAAGGGGGATAAAAGGTGAAGCCAAAAAGGCCAGAAAACCGGTACCAGTAACCAGTGTGGTCGTAATGATAGGGGCACCTACCTGTTGAAAAACATAATTCAGTCTTTGTATTGGAGGCAGCATTGTATCCTGATTTTTGTAAGTGTAAAGAAAGTGAATTGTATCATCGACCACAATCCCGAAGATAATAGAGGCAACGGTGATGGTGGCCACTGACAGGGGGATGCTAAACCAGCCCATGGCAGATATCACCAAAACCACAGGCAGTAGATTGGGAACCATGGCAATGATTCCCATTTTGAATGATCGTAGCAGTAGCCCGATAAGGAGAGAGATGGCCAGGAAGGCCACACTGAAACTTTGCAGCATTGAAGAAAAGAGTTTTTTCTGTCCTCGGGTATAGAGAGGAATAGAGCCGGTAACATAGGGAATAGTTGAAATTCCCAGGCGGTTTTGGAAAAAGCTTTCCATGTCATCTGCTATGCTTAAAGTCGCCTCTGATGAGACGGTTCGTATGAGTATTGTCAGACGTTCAACTTGTAAATTACTGCTAAAAAGGCCTGGTATCAGCATCTGGGCACCAAGGCTGACTGCCTGTCTGGATTGATTGTTCATGGTAAACAGGTAATGGGTTATTTCCGGATGTTTAAGTGCAAGATCTTTCAAGTGTCCATCAAGCTCGCTTCTGAAACGGGGGTGAGAAAAAAGATCAATCTCTATGGGGGTGAGTCCAATACCTGCATCTTCAATGGCTAAATAGTTCAGGCGTACTGGTGAATCAGAGGTGAAGAAATCCAGAATCAGAGATCCTTTTTGGAGTTTTCCCATACCAATGGCCGCCAGAACAAGGGTGAGCAGGAGGATACCAAAGATCTTTGTTTTATGTTTTGCCAGAAAGCCGCCTGTTGTTGGGGGAAGAACAAGCTTTTGAGAGAATTCGCCAGGTTTTAAAAAAACTGGTACGAGAACAAAGGTAACAAGCAAGGAAATCAGGGTGCCGATGGCTCCCCAAAAACCAAGTTCACGTACTGGATGGTAGTTTGAAAACAGAAGGGAAGCGAAGCCCATTGCAGTGGTTATTCCTGAAAGCGCACAGGGAGGTGCAACCTTACAAAACACTGAAATGGGCGTTTCCTCGGGTTGCCATTTTTTGATACTGAAATGGATGCCATGGGCCATGCCAAGAATTAAGGTGAGTGGGGGCAGGGCCAGTAGAACCATATTCATCTTCGTGCCACATAATCCAATCATTCCCACCAGAAGAACAGAGGAGATCAGCCCGCAGCTCAAAATAAGCAGAGCCTGAGATCTGCATAAAAGAAGTACAGCAATGCTCACAACAAGCAAAACAACAGGAAAAAGGACAGTGGTTGCTTTTGCCGATAATGTATCCAACTGCTTTGTAAGATACCAGACCCCACCCAGATGGTATTTGTTTACCTGGTGTTTTTGCATGATCAATGGAACTTGCTTCAGTATCTCACCTAATTGCGATGGCGTAGCATTGGGAACTGGTATGATGGTAAGAATGCTGCTACGCGTGCCTTGAATGGTCTCAACTGCAACGCCCCTGCAGGAGCTGACATCAGGAAGACTTTTGAGTGCTTTTCTCACTTGTAAAAGGATTGAGCCATCCACCTTTCCGGGAATGAAGATGATCAGCGGATCGGCAATACTAGTACGTTCAAGGAAGTTCTGGTAAGCCAACCAATCTGGTGAATCTGCCGATTGCCATACCTCAAGAGAATTATCTACCTGACTCTTTGATGCACCATAGCCGCCAAGTATTGCGAGAAGTGCCATGAGCACAAGAACCCATCTGCGGTGAAGACGTAAAGTGAGAGCAAATTTGGAAAGAGTTGTCTGCAGCATGTTACTTTTGATAAACTCGTAAAAAGGTTAACATCCCGATGGCTAAATAAAAATTTTCATATGTGAGGCGCATATTTTTGTTTAATTTGAGCCACCAGGGTACGTTGAAATTAAACAAAAAATGTAGCAACGAAGCAGATGGAGAGTTTTGACGACGCCATCACTTTTTAATAAAGGACACAGCCCATGACCCGATAAATTTAAGACCAGAGTTTCCAACAGCATGATTTACCCGATTTTTCACAAGATCTTTTGGCCCCTGGCTCAGGATATTATCCAGTGAATTCAGGAAATAATCAATTTGTTCTTCTGTTATGATAAGAGGTGGATACACCCGCAATACTGCACGATTGTTTAGCATAAGAGTGCCAAGAATGCCGTGCTGCTTCAGTAGTGCAGCAGCCACCATTCCAGGTAAGTGTTCACGGAGTACTGATTTTAATCCTGGCAATTTTAGTGGCAGATATTTTGCCTGATTAATAACATCAACGTTGAATTCAATGCCCACCATCAGTCCGCGTCCACGCACATCTTTGATCCATTCCGGGTATTTTTTCTGTAAGTTTATGAGGCCGCTAAGTAACTGCTCTCCACGTTCTTTTGTGTTGGTGAACAGGTTTTCTTCCTGTAAGACTTCAAGAGCTGCCATGGCTGCAGCACAGGATGTTGCCCGTCCGCCAAAGGTTGAAGTTTGTACCAGGCAATCGTGGGGATTTTCATACGCGGTTTTAAAAACTTTTGTAGTTGAAACGGTGGCACCAATGGTTGCTACGCCGCCACCAAGGGATTTGGCCATGGCTACAATATCAGGAACAATGCCTTCCTGTTCGCAGGCAAGAAATGACCCGGTGCGCCCCATACCGGTCTGGATTTCATCAAGGATTAACAAGACTCCGAACCTGTCGCAGAGTTCCCGCACCTCACGCAAGTAATTGTCAGGTGGGATGATTATTCCGGCTTCTCCCTGGATGGGCTCAAGAATCACCGCGGCGACCTGTTGCTCCCCATTTGTTATGTTCTTTTCCAGTAATTGCTCAAGGTCATCACTTTTCCCGAAAGTCATGCTTTGGGCAGGAAGGGTAGGGAAAAATTCGCGAAGTCGATCTGATCCGGTAACGGATAAAGCTCCAATGGTTTTTCCGTGTAGAGCATTATCTGCATAGAGAAATGTCAGTCTCTTTCCTTTGAAACAGCGTGAGGCCAGTTTCAATGCTGCCTCTACAGCTTCTGTACCGGAATTGCAAAAATAAACTTTAGAGAGATCACCAGGAAGTGACAGCGACAGATTGTGAGCAAGAAAAGCTGTATAAGGAGAGAGAAGTTCTTTGGATAGGTCCACCTGTCGCCGGTTTTGAATTTCCTGCATGGCCTGAAGGATACGGGGGTGATTATGCCCAAAGTTCAGCGCACCATATGAAGAAACAAAGTCAAGAATTTCCTTGCCCTCTGTTGAGGTGATGACTGCTCCTCTGGCACTCTGTGGATTAATGGCAGTATATTCACCGATCTCAAGCAGTGCAACTAAACCGGGATTAATGTGGCTGCGAAACATTTCCACTGCCTCTGTGTAGGGCCGTGATGGTACTTCAGCTAGGGGAATCCATTCTTTATGCATTATTATTGAGAAGAAAGTAGAGGTTGAAAATTGTATGGATATTCACGAAAAAACTCCTCCAGGGCGGTTGCAGTACGCAAAGCTTCTTTTGGATTGGTCATCAGTTGTATAGCTCCCTGGAAAAACCCCTGTTGGGGGGACATCTTTCCTGAGGCGACTTGCAGGAATGTTTTGCTGTCAGTTGTGTATCCGAAATTTCCTGCTGAGCCTTTTTCCACCTTGGTCAATATACCGTTATCAATGGTGATGGTCCAGGTGTTATAACCTTTGATTTTTACATGCAGACAGGCTGAAAGGGAGGCCAGATTTTTAATTAAAGGTTTTCCGGTGTGTTGCCTTAGAAAATGGGAAAAATAGTGTTCAAGATGAAACGCTTCATCGTGGCTGACCACCTGTTCCAGTTCTTGTTTGGTGGAGAGAAAGATGGAAAAAGCGGCGAGTAAATCTCCTTCATTTATGGCTGGAAGAACCTCTTTTCCCAAGGCTTCCTCAAGATTCTTTCTCGAAAAAGTTGTGCGAAGATTCAGATAGGGAGCATACATCTTTGTCTTTCTGGAAAGGACCTTTTCTGCTGTTTTTAAAGGTTTTTTTTCAATGGAGGCAGTATCAACCCAGATAACAGCCTCTCTGGAAAAAGCCTGGTTAAACACTTCCGCCAAAGTGTTATTCACAAGGGGAACTGCCGAAACAAGATTATAGGTTTTCCCGTGAATGGTGCTGCTCTCCGCTAAATCAGCCAGGGCAAGGATCACGTCATCATCAAAAACAAAGGGGAGATGTGCATTGGGATTTCCTTCCACCCGAATTGTTTCCAGTGTATTGTTCTTTTTAATATTTCCCAGACAGAGTCTGAACACTCCGTCCAAAAATACAAAAGGGCCAAATACCGAACTGCTGGCCGCTGTTGGCTTTCGTTCGAGTATGATGGATGGTCGGTAAATTGTGTATCGTGGAGTCGGCTCTTCCCGTAAAACACATTCTCCCCTATACTTGGATTCTTCATAATAATTGTGAAAACTTTGATTTTCCTGTAGCTGGTCTTCTCTAAACTCTCCCTTCCAGTCCCCGCAGACAAAAGCAGTGGAAACGTGGTGAAGCCAGGCATTTCCGGCAAGAGCAAGTTCTTTGATATGGCGAACGCCATCAATATTTGTCGGACTATAATCGTGGAGACGCTTTCCTTTGAAATCAGTGCGTGCTGCCAGATGAAAGATGCTATCCACTTCTTCACAAAGTTGTTGCCATTTACTGCCATTTAAATCGAATCTGGGACTACTGACATCGCCTTTAATCCAACGCAAATGCGATGTGTTCTTGTTTTCGGGATTACGACACAAGCCAATCACCTTATGGCCACGGCCCAAAAGGAGTTCGATAAGGGGGCGTCCAACGATGCCACTTCCCCCTGTTACCAGAATTGTCATGACAGATGCCTCTGGCTGGCAGCTGCGTCATTCCAGTGTTTTTGTTGCAGCTGCGTTTCCTCTTCTGTTGGTATGTCCAGAACAAGTTTCTGAATATTATCCTGCATGGTGGAAATGTAGCCTTTTAGAAGCTCGGGATCATTGGTTTTTAGATGCTTTGCCGCCCATTTGTCGCAATGGCCACATCCTTCACATCCAAGACGGCAGTTAGGGTTTGTGTCATGGAAGAAATCAAGAAATCCTGTAAGCTTGTCGTTCTCTAGATTGATCTCTAAAGGTTTGAGTTTTGTACCATCATTTTTTTTCCGAAATTGCAGCCAGTGCGGCCAGCCCAGAAGAGCCAGCAGGTTTCCCTTAAACTCACCCTTAAGATAATATTTAGCACGGTTCAGTAATTCGTCACTGCCGAGTCCCCGTCCGGCAATTTTAAAATGATGCAAGCCAAAATTTTCATACAAGTGTAGATCCTCGGGACGTACCCAGGGGCTACGCATAAATTCGCCAGGGGTTTTCAGCTTCTCAAGGTAGCACCAGTTGAGATAATACTGGTTGTAAGGATGGCCAAAGCCGCCTTTATGCAGATGGCCGCCAAAACCTGCCGTACAATAATGATTGAATTTGAAATGACACTGGTATAGGCAGACCGGATTGACAACTATCTCAAGTTCTGCTTTGGATATTGGGGTGACGTGGCGTAAAAATTGAAAATCACGATTTACTTCTACATCAAGCACGATCCTGCTGGCTCCAATTTCCTCAAACTGAGAAATCCCACGTCTGGCACCCACATAGCCAATGGTGGAAACCACTACTTCCAATTCCGGAAAACGACTTTTAATAATGTCAACTATATACGGTGCTGTAACTGTAACAGATGCGACACCACTGTCACAGAGGTAGTGTAATAATTCCTCCAATTCCTGACGTCCCTTATGGGTGTATTCAAAATTTGAATAACTGGGTGCATTGAGAAGGTAGTTAAAACGAATATCCTGATCGAGTGCTAAGCGAACATGTTTTTGAAATTCGGTTCTGTTTATAAGAGGTAAGTATTTTGCGGGTCTTGCTGAATGGAAGGCACCATGCTGAAAAGAACCGTAGAGTTCAAAAACTTTACTGCCTTTCTCTGCAAACTGGCTGTTTAGTGCAGTAAGTTCTGTAATAAAATTATTGGTAAAGCTGGTTGGCAGTGTGAGTAGTCTTGGAAATGATGTTTGCTTATTATTTTCTTTTGTCATTTATTGGGGGTGGTAAAAGGGTACGATCGAATTAATGTGGCTTTTCCGGTTGACTGATGCAGGCGGAAAAGGTCAATGGACAAATTATCACAATACTCCTTTTGGGGAAGAATAGCGGTAAAGTTTTTCTTTTCTCCGGAAGATAATATGGAAGGAATGGTAATTTTTTGATCGCTGAGTGTCGCTCCATCAGTACGTAAGCAGTTGAGAACAAAAAAGAGTTCCTTTTCACCGAAGCTTCCTGTTGGCAAATCATGGGGCAGATTGTTAATGAGAGTGAAATGGATGTTGTGATCATCAATTGAATCAAATTGCAGGTCAGGGCCAATCCCCATCCCCGGTTGATTGGGCAGTATCAGATAGTGACTGCGTACTTTGTGAACAGGTTCAAAAGCCACCAGTATATTTGTAAAAAAATTAGTTCCTTTTGTGTGTGCACGTTCCACTGAAACGCCATGGCAGCCATGACAGGTGGGAAACTGTTTGTTTTTCCGCTGGTTCTGCCATTGCTCATAGGTGTCTTCGTGACAGACGCCACAGAGTTGCGAGGAATCCATTACTGAGTTGACTTTACTGTTTTTGGCAATGGCATGTGGGCTGAATAATGCCCCTGACAGATGAGGTCCCTGCATGGATTCTTTATGCAAATGGCATGAAACACAGGTTACACCTTCATTTCTATTAAAGTTGCGGGCTTCTTTTTCAGATGCGAGTACATCACCGGGTGAATGACAGAAGAGGCAATCCTCATCGTCATACTGACTGGATTCGAGTTTGAACTGAGGACTGATAAAAGCACGGGCATGGGCAGTTTGTTGCCATTCTGCATATTGTTCAACATGACAGGAACCGCATTCTTTTGCTGAGGGGCCTGTGTTGTCCTGGCTTTTGACATCCGTTAGATGGCTAAATCCACAAGAACTTAGAAATAAACACAAACTGATAAGAGCAGGTAGGCGCATAAAATTTGAATATGATCAGAAGGTTGGCAAGTTTTGAAAGCTGCCGGTTAAAGTGTAACAGCCTTAGTTGCCTGCAACAAATGACTTGCAAAACTGTTGCCGGAAAAAGGCTTTTTCGTTCCGGCACTATTAAATATATTCAAGAGGACTGGTTAACCGCGAGATATCCTTATCCATTACATGGGTATAGAGTTCGGTGGTCTTTACATCTGCATG
>CAMZLK010000127.1 GCA_947311475.1 uncultured Desulfocapsa sp. | reverse complement strand
TTTTGTTCTTAGGCGTCGGGCTTCCACCTTTTTACGAGTTTATCAAACACTGTCAAACTCGCTAAAAGGGTAAAAACAAGATGGTCTCGTAAAAACTCTTCATCTTCTTCGTTACTGCAAATTTCTTATCTTTTCAACGTACCCTGGTACGCCGAAAAGATAAGAAATTTCCGTGCCTCGAATATGAAGGTTTTTCCAAGTCCATCTTGTTTTTGACCTTTTTGCGAGTTTGTCAGTGTTTGATAAACTCGTAAAAAGGTTGAATCCCGACGGCTAAGTACAAAATCTTCACATGCGAGGCGCACATTTTTTTGTTTAATTTCGGCGTATTAAGGTACGTTGAAATTAAACCAAAAATGTAGCAACGAAGTAGATGGAGAGTTTTTACGACGCCATCAGTGTTTAAGTTTTCTCTACAATTTACTGCACCATTGACTTTGAGGGGAATGACTAATATATTGGCATCCTCTTACCCTGATTATTCTTTTTCTGCCAGCAGTTATTTTTTCTGCTGCTATGAGTCATTTTATGCAAAGTGATACAAACAGATGCTGACACTGGGAATCGAAAGTTCCTGCGACGACACTGCCGCTGCAGTTTTACAGGATGAAAACACCCTACTTTCCTCCGTGCTCACCAGTCAGGACCAAATCCATACCCGTTTTGGCGGTGTAGTTCCAGAACTGGCATCCCGAAACCACCTTGAGTCCATCGTCCCTGTGATAAACGAAGCATTAACTCGTGCAAAGACAACTTTAGATGATATCAATCTCATTGCAGTCACCCAGGGACCTGGTCTTATTGGCTCACTTCTCGTTGGGTTTTCCTATGCAAAAGCTATCTCATATGCCCGTAATATTCCCTGTGTGGGAGTTGACCATATGGCCGGGCATATTCTCTCTGTTTTTCTGGAGAAAGAGACACCTGCATTTCCTTTTATAGCTTTGGTTGTCTCCGGTGGGACCAGTTCTCTCTATCTTGCTAAAAGTTTTACTGATTTCACACTCCTTGGGCGAACTCGTGATGACGCGGCCGGTGAAGCTTTTGACAAAGTTGCAAAACTTCTTGGCTTCCCTTACCCAGGTGGCCCTGTTGTTTCCAAAGAAGCTCTATCTGGTATTAATGACAGTATCGCTTTTCCGCGTTCCTGGCTTGAAAAAAATTCACTTGATTTTAGCTTTTCAGGATTAAAAACAGCAGTACTCAACCATTGTAATAGAGAAAGACAGAAAAACAATCCTTTAAATCGTCAGGATATCTGTGCATCCTTTCAAGAAGCGGTGGTTGATGTGCTTGTGGAAAAAACGATTCTTGCAGCAAAACTGCATGAAATTGATACAGTGGTTATGGGAGGTGGAGTATCATCCAACCCCAGACTAAGAGAGGTAATGAAAAAACGCTGCGGGCAGGAGAAAAAGCTACTTTTCATTCCTAAACCTGCCCATTGTACTGACAATGGTGCGATGATAGCTCTTGCGGGTGTTCATTCGTATAAAAAAGGTATGAATTTAACTTATGATCAGGATGTATACTGCCGTTCTCTTTTAGCTTAGCAACTGGAATTTATGAACCTCAAACGTATCTCACGATATTATTATTGTAAATTTCTTCGATTAAAAGGAGATCCCCAATCACTTGCCTGGGGAACTGCCATTGGTACCTTTCTTGGAATCACTCCGACAATCCCGTTTCACACTGTCAGTGTCCTGGTAGTCACTTTCCTCACAAGAACATCCACCATCGCTGGATTTCTTGCCACACTCGTTGTTTGCAACCCAATCACCTACATCCCCCAATACTATTTTTCAACGATCATTGGTAATTGCCTGACCCCCTATGAGCTTAACTGGGCTCACATAAAAGATGTTCTGGATATTCTCCTTACCAAACCGGGCTTCACAGAATCAATTGGGGCTCTTTCAAGTCTTGGTTATGAAGCAGCCATTGTCCTTTTGGTAGGCGGTTCCATTTTGGCACTACCCTTCGCCATAGCAAGTTACTGTTTTTCTCTTAGATTTTTCATTAAAATTCGTGAAAAACGTAGAAAAAAGCATATACTGCGAAACGAATGACCATTCATATCAGTGCTTCACTCCATAATTCCATTAATAAAAACAGGGACATATGAGAGCGAAACAATGATGGATCCGTAAAAACTCTTCATATTCTAGACACTTACTTGCAGTTTACCTGCGTTAGTATAAAATTCAATTATCTTATGCCCTGTTACAACGAAACCAGAAATTCACTAAAAGAAGAAAAGCTTGCCCCCAAAAAACAACTTGGTCAAAACTTTTTAGTCCACAAAGCTACTGCAGAGGCAGTAGCGCGTTGTGGGAAAATTTCAAGCGATGACATTATCATTGAAGTGGGTGTAGGCCTTGGTGCTCTCACTCAGCCCATTGCAGTTCAGGCTAATCAGGTAATAGGACTGGAAATTGATTCTGGTATTGTGCGTTTTCATAAAGAAAAAAAGGATCTTCCTGATAATGTTACTCTCTTGCACACAGACATATTAAAAACTGATTTTGTTGAGTTACAGCAACTCAGCCAGGGCAGGCCACTAAAAATCATGGCCAACCTCCCCTACTCCATCTCAAATCCTTTTTTATTTAAACTGATTGAACATCAGGGAAAAATGGATTGGGCAACTGTTATGCTGCAAAAAGAAGTTGCTGACCGACTCACAGCAAAGCCTGGCACAAAACAATATGGCATTCCTACAATTTTACTTAAAAGTTGTGCCACAGTTACATCCCTCCTCACCCTGAAGCCGGCTGAATTTCATCCTCGCCCCAAGATTGACTCAGTTGTGGTTCGTATTGATTTTTTAACCCTACAAGCAGTTGCAGGAAGAGTGTACGACCGTCTGCAATTACAAAAAATTGTTCGGGCTGCATTTAGTCAACGGCGAAAAACTCTGTTGAACACACTCACTGCAGGAGGTTTTTTCAGAACACTTGCAAACGGTGATAAAAAGGTAGAAAAACAACTCACCAGAGACACAATTATTAAAGCAGGACTTTCGCCGGGGGTACGGGCTGAAGTTCTTGAGCTAGACCAATTTATTGATCTGACTCTTGCTTTTTCCTCCAAGCTGAAACTGTAATCAAGCTACACGCACGCAAGGACACTCTATGCAGAATTTTGTTTTTCATAATCCCACCAAAATCCTATTTGGAAAGAATACTGTTCCTTCAATTGGTAACGAAACCGTAGCCTTTGGGAACAAAGTTCTTCTGGTGTATGGCAATGGTTCCATCAAACATAATGGGATTTACGATCAAGTGATACAATCTTTGCAAGACGTTGGGGCAACAATTTCTGAACATGCTGGAGTTCAATCCAATCCGATACTTTCCCATGTACACCAGGGAATTAAGATCGCCAAAGAAAATAGCTGTGAAGTTGTGTGTGCTGTTGGCGGCGGATCTGTAATTGATGAAGCAAAAGCGATTTGTGCAGGAGTCCCTGTACAACACGATGTGTGGAAGTTTTTTACCGGCAAAAAAAGTGTCAAAAACCCGTTGCCGTTAACCACTGTGCTCACCCTTGCAGCATCCGGTTCTGAAATGAATTCAGGTATGGTTGTCACGAACGATGCAACTTTACAAAAATTTGGTTTTGCAAACAAACACCTTTTTCCGAAAACCTCTATCCTGGATCCTGCGTGCACCTTTTCGGTACCAGCTGATTACACAGCTTATGGCGCAATTGATGCCGTTGCACATGTTCTGGAGTTTTACTTTACCACCACAGAGCCATATACTCCCGTGCAGGACAGGTTAATGGAAGGTCTGGTGATAAACGCCATTGAGAGTTGCAACAGAGTTCTAGAGGATCCTTTTAATTACTCTGCAAGAGCTGCTCTTATGTGGACAGCAACCCTTGCTTTGAACGGTCTTACAGGAGCAGGACTTGGGAAGATTGGATTCCCCATGCATATGATAGAACATTCTCTCTCTGCCTTTTATAATGTTCCACATGGAGCAGGCCTTTCTGCTGTTATTCCCGGTTGGATGAGAACGCAAGTAAAACTCCACCCGAAACGATTTGCACAATTTGCTGAACGTGTGTTCAATAAATATGAAGGAACCGTGGGAGAGACAGCATATCAGGGAGTTGCCGCTCTCACTGCCTGGTTTGAGGAGGTAAAAGCACCAACCAGCTTAACATCCCTTAAAGTACCGGATTCGGATATTCCAGGGATTGCTGAGAATGCGATGGCACTGGCCAAAGTATGGCGAATGCGTGATTATTCAGAAGAAAAAATTACAGAAATACTCTTAGAATGCAGGTAAGCGTCTCAACAATGGTTAATCGCTATCTTTTCAAACATTTGCACAAGTCCTGCACACAATGTGTAGAGTGATTTAATATGCAGATTAACGGCACAACACTCATCAAAAAATACATTCAATTCAGACTCCAGATCCCCATCAGCTGCTTGATAACAAATAAGAATCGGAATATGCGGAAGAGGGTGCAAAACAAGTGCAATTTCTGCATCAAAGCCCCCCACCTCTCCCTACCTTGATATAGTGTGTTATAGATTTAGAGTTAGAGAGAGATAGAGAGAGAGAGAGAGAAAGAGAGAGAGAGAGAGAAAGAGCCAGAGAAAGAACAAAAGAAACAGAGAAAAAAAAAAAGAGAGAGAGGGGGGGCGGGGGGGGGGGGGGGGGGGGGGGG
>CAMZLK010000126.1 GCA_947311475.1 uncultured Desulfocapsa sp. | reverse complement strand
GACTACTATACTACGTTGTATCTAAGGCAATGGAGTCAGCCATGATAAGCTCGTAAAAAGGTCAATTGAAAGATGGGTAAGTAAAAAGCTTCATATGCGAGGCGCACATTTTTTATTTAATTTCAACGTACCTTAGTACGCTGAAATTAAATAAAAAATGTGCGCCTCGCATATGAAGCTTTTTACTTAACCATCTTTCAATTGACCTTTTTACGAGCTTATCATGGCTGACTCCATTGCCTTAGATACAACGTAGTATAGTAGTCATGGCTGCGGCATGCTGTCAGCTATCTGACAAAGCGCCATTATTTTGAGAAGAAGACAAAAGACGTAACTACTCACGGGGTAAACGACTTACTTTCGCAAACCACTGATTTTGTGACTGCTTACAGGGTGCTGTAACTTTTCGCAGGCAGGCTGGCGCAGCGTATAAGTCATACGTAAGTCAGCGTGACCGCGGAAAGATGCGGTGCTCTGTGAGCAGTTATCAAAAGACAAAGGGAATGCGGACGAGAAAAAGAGGAGGTGTCGATGTATTTTTTTGAGGAGCTCAGGTGTGGGCGTAATTTCTGAGTAGATCAATGTTGGGAATGATATAAACATTCCGATCTGCTTTTTGTAAGATTCCCTCTTTAAGCATGGCACTCACAATCGTTGAGGTTGTCTGTCGTGAGGCCCCGACAATGGCTGCCAGTTGCGTAGTACTAAGGTCCAGTTGAACTTTGATTCCACGTGAGCCAGGATGGCCATTGTGTGTAGCTTCGTATATAAAAAAATCGGTTAGTCTTTGTTTAATATCTTTAAAAACCAGACTGTCTATAATGGAAAATGATTGTTTGAGCAGTTCCCCAAGTACGGAGATGATTGTTTTGGAAAGTGCAGGATGGGTGGTCATATAAGAATGTAGTTTTCCTGTGGGTATGACCATAAGGGTCACATCTTCGAGTGTTTGCACATGGGCGCGGGTATGGGTTGCATAAATATCACCGGGCTCAAGGATAGCCAGGGAAAATTCTTTATCTTCAACGGCAAGGTAAAGACGCAGACGCCCTTTTTTAACGATAAAGACCAGATCTTTATCGTGACCGGGTGAATAAATGAGGTTGTTTTTGGGATAGTGGATATCTGTAAATTCTGCCAAAAACGAAGAGTTTTCACTTTTATCGAGTTCGCTCAGTAAATTAATGGTGGAGAATTTTGTTTTCATTTTTTTTTTCAGGCTAATTCTCTTTATTATCGGAATAATGAGAGTTTTCGGATGCTGGCTTCTTTTTCTATGATGTCCCGCAACAGAGTAAACTGTACCAGTGCTTTTTCGAATGTCTCTTCAGGTGTATTACATTTGAAGTAGTTACCACCCTGCAAATAATCCATAAAAAATCGAAGTCCCAATTCGTAGGTAATTGCTTTTAAACCGTCACATATGAGTTCTTTGTCGCAGGCTTTGAGGAGCGTTCCCGACGCTTTGAAGTATCCATATAACGCTGCTTCACAAAGAGTCAAATCAAATGAAATGGTGTCAAGATGCCCCTCTTCACCGCCACTGTTGCATACAGAGCGGAGACAGTCACCGATATCGTGTTGCAGGAGTCCGGGGCCAACAGTGTCTAAGTCTATGAGACTGATTGCAAGGCCGTTTTTTTGATCAAAAAGGACATTTGCTATTTTGGGATCAGCATGGATAATTCTGCGTTGCCAGTTACTTTGGGAGTACATTTTTTCGAGGTGCAGAGCCTCTTCCCGATGATTTGTAATGGCTTTATGGCAACGTGAAATTTCAGAAGAGGTTTTTATGTCAGTATTAATGATTAGCTGATCATATTGTGTGAGATAGGTTCCAAGATCATGAAATCCCGGGAGCGGTACCTGCATTTTTGCTACATCGAGTCCGGTGACTCTTTTGTGAAAATGGCCAAGTGCCCAGCCGGTTTGTTCTGCTTGAAGTGTTGTTTCTGCACGGGAAAAACAAATACTGTTTTCAATATAGGATAAGGCGCGCCAGAAAGCGCCTTTCTTATCATAAATGGCTGGTGAGCCATTCAATGCAGGGATAAGTGTGACATCCTGCCAATGTTGCTCGGGGGGGGCCGGGAGTGATGAAAGATAATGACTTAGATGGAGAAGATTATTGATAAGGATACCTGGATCTGGAAAAACTGTATCATTGATTCGTTGCAGAACAAGGGATCTTTCTTTTGTGTGAACAAGAAAGGTGTCATTTATGCTTCCCTCCCCCAAAGATCTTATTTCTACTGAGGCAGAGTCCAGGCAATAACTGCGAATGACTTCTTGGGGCGGTCTCTTTAGTGTCATGGGGAAGCCTGTTCTTCGGCGGCCTGTCTGTAATGGGAACTTTTGCGTAGAAATGGCCGTTCAATAAAATGATAAGAACAAGCAGATATGCACAAAATAGTTAAGATGAGGAAGAAGAAAGTTTGCCATGGGTGTCCACGGAAAAGATCATGGTCGGTAAATATTTGAATAATTGGAAAATGATAAATATAGACACCATAAGAGATGTCACCATATTTGCCCCAATTTCCCAGATAGGGAAAGAAGACGGCAAAAAAGATGACAGAAATGGCAAGGGCAAGTGGATAGAGTGCCGGTACCATGGTGTGGCCCTGGCTGGCCAGGAAAATAAAAGCCGGGATGAGTAGTTTTAAAGAATGTTTTTGGAAGAATCCAAAATAGAGGTAAATACTACCACCACCAAGAAAAAAAGCGAGTTGGCCAGGCAATTGTTTAGCTAATGTCTGGTAGATTGGAAGTCCGCTTGTACGGTGAAGGTGTAGAAAAAACATCGAATAGCCAACGGATCCCGCATAAAGAAGAGTGAGTACCAGCCATTTTTTGTTCTTTTTAAAAAGAAGAAAGATAAGTGGAACCGAGCAGTAAAACATAAGCTCTATTTTAATTGTCCAGAGCGGGGCATTTATTACCTGTAGCGGGTTGCCTGTAAAAACGTCGGGAAGATCAGGTTGCAGGAAATTTAAGAACGCCAGATTTGAAAAGAGATAACGATTCCACTGGCTGGAAAAAATAATATCTGTTGTGGCAACAAGGAATGGCAGGAGAAATGCCGCCACCAGAACCACTGTTATATATGCCGGAAAAATACGCCGTACCCGTTTGTTGCAATAGGAGAGCAGGCCTGATGAACGACTGTAACTTCTAAAAATAAGAAATCCACTCACGACAAAAAAGCAGTCAACAGCAACCCCTGAGTAGAAATACCACTCCAGCGGATGGAAGGCCTGGATGCCGCTTACTTCTCCAAGGTGAGACAGGCAGACAGTGAAGGCCAGTAGAAGCCGGAGAAGATCAAAGTTATTTTTATGTGGAATATCTGCCACAGAATTTTCTGGTGAGTAGTTTGTGAGATTATGGTGCTCCGGTATACCGGACGAGTTTTATTGTACCTGCAAATATACTCTATTTTGTATTAATTTGCTCTTTGAACTGAACTGGAAAGGAAGAGATGCTGACCATAACTAGCTGTGCCAAGAAGAGCGGCATCATTTTTGAGGATAAGATGGATGGGAAAGCTTTCCATGAGGGCTTCCATTTTTTCTTTTTGTCTGAAGCTTTTAAGAAATGAATCAAAAGATATATGTTTTACAATACGGGGTAATATCCCACCCCCAATGAATAAACCACCGGTGGGGTAGGTTTTCAGGGCCAGATTGCCAGCCTCTGCACCAAGGATTTCAAGGAACAGAGAGACTGTTTTTTCACATAAGGGGCATGGAGATGTCCCAAATGCTCCCTCAACAATGGGTGGTGTTCTGTCTGCCGATTCTGTAACCAGATTAAAACGTTTCCGGTCTCTATCGATACCTGTGGATGCCAGGAAATCAAAAATATTTGGAATCCCGACCCCTGAACAGAGCAGTTCATAGCTGACAGCACTATGTTTTTTTTGCATATGGCAGAGAAGCTCTGTCTGCCTGGGGGTGCGTGGTGCAAAATCACAATGTCCACCCTCTGAACCCTGGGGGAAAAAGCAACCATCCTTCTCAACAAGAAAGCCCTCTCCAAGCCCGGTACCGGGGGCAATTACAGCTCGGGTACCTTGTTTCTGAACATTTCCTTCCTGAACCAAAAGCAGTTCGTCTTCCCGGAGAAGCGGAAGTGCGCTACAGATCGCTGTGAGGTCGTTGATAAGAGTTGTTTGCTTAAAACCGAAGGTACTTTGCAGTTTTTTCTCACTGATTGACCAATCTCGATTCGTGAGCGTAGCCTCTCCTTGATGGATCACTGCAGCGACTCCAAAACAGCCGTAATCCGGTGTTGTGGAGCCGCTCAGGAAATGTTTCAGCATCGTTTCAAAATTCCGAAACTCTCTATTGCTGAAACGTTTGCGGCGAACAGGAGGGGCCTGTGCATTTTGTGAAAAGTCAAAAATTGCCAGATCACTTTTTGTTCCTCCTATATCCGCCGCAAGAAGAGAGATCATATTATTTTTCTTCAACTGGATATTTGGATCTGAACCACTCCCTCCATCCACCTTTTAAGGCATGAATGTCTGTGTAACCCATGGAAATAAGTTTCCGTGCCAAACTGGCACTTGTTGCTTCATTGGGTCAGGCGCAGTACAGAACAAGGGGTTGATCTTTCGCGTAGTTTTTCGACCATTCGCCAATATCAGCTCCGGCTGCCCGAATGGCTCCCTGGATTTTAAATTCGCTGGAACTCCAGTCTCTTCCGGAACGAACATCCAGAATGACCAGATTTTCAGTGTTCAGTTTACTTTTAAGCTCATCTTTACTTATGGTGGGCACATCGGCGGCCATTGCAGGTTGCCATGCCATAAGCAATAAAAATGAGAGGAAGAAGATGAGATTTTTCATAGGTTTTTCTCCATTTGTTGAAAATTTTCAGATTTGCCTGCAGTTATGTTTCTGCTGATAAAAAACCAGATGGTTGCAAGTAGACCACTGATTCCGAGCATGGAAATGAGAAAGCCAAGCATCTCAATTCTATGCGGATTACTGAAAATAAGGCTAAAGAGTGCTGCCATGAGGATGAATGTACAGACAGCACCGGGTAGGGGGAAGGTCTGCGAATGCTCTTTTATGTGAATAATTGCTGCAAGGCAGAGTAGGGCATAACGAAGAAGCCATAGAATAAGTGCGCCACGAAGAATGACTTCCAGCAATTCGTCACCAGCAAGTCCAGTGGCCATTAAAATTGCGCTAATAAGAGCAATGAGCGGAGGGAACCCCCAACGCAGTTTCTTACAGGAAACAAGGCCCTCTGTTGTAATACCTGCAATATCGCAAAGCATTTTTCTGCAGACCAGCATCAATCCTGTGATGGCTGCACATGTTCCACTGATAATAACCATGCCCATTATCTGACGCCCTGGATCACCCATGATTTTTCGTGCTGCCGTCATGTAAGGGATGGTGGAGGATGTCAGGCGTTCTGGGCTAACAGCGGCAAGTGACACCAGGATCCAGCAGAAGAAAAGTATAAATCCGAAAGCAGGTAGCAGAAGGGATGGCTGCTGTTTTCCATTTGAAAAACCTGCGCCACTGCTTCCGACAAAAAGAAGAAGCAAAGTTGCCGACGAGGTGGACGAAAAATTACCATGCTGTTTGAATAACAGCCCGAAAGGGATCTCCGTAGTTGCTATTCCATAAAGAGACAGCATAAGCAGGCCACCTGCGGCAAGGCTTACAAAACAGATCTGTGCTCTAAAAATAACTTTATCGGAAAAGAATTGGAGAATGGTGAGCAGGGCCAGAAGCAGAAAAGAAAAGCCGAAATTGGGAAACCAGTACAGAAAAACTTCATTGAATGTATACCCCGAAGTCACAAGCAGGGCAGTTGCAGCAAGAACAAGAAGAGGGATAACAGCTGCAAGGCTAAACCCGGTTGCCGGAATTTTCCCTGTGATACTTTGGAGCATGAGTTGTTCTTTTATTTCTGTATTTGTGACTTGTGCACTGTTTATCAGATTTCCGCAGGCTGTGAAGAGTAAAGTGATGAAAGCCAGAACGGGAAGAGTCATCCACCCCATTTGACCAGCAGCATTACCGGCAATAACCAGGGATTCGGGGGAAAGTAACCAACCTGCCCCCAGTGCAAGTGATAGAAAGAGTGAATGTATCATCTACTGAGTTGACCTGTGTCATAAATTAAAAGAGAATGATTCTCACAAGGAGTGTATCACAACGTGGTGTCTTTGGCGATACAAAAGAGCAGAGGTATCAGGGAAAAACAATTATTCATCGTAACTACTCACGGGGTAAGCGGCTTACTTTCACTAACCACTGATTTTGTAACTGCTTACAGGGTGCTGCAGCTTTTCGCAGCAGGCTGGCGCAGCGTATAAGTCATACGTAAGTCAGCGTGACGGTGCAGGTAAACGAGGAACGAGATTCCGCAGAGATGCAGTGCCCTGTGAGTAGTTACTATTCATCTTCAACGGTAACGGCATCTTCATCACAGGAATCAACACAGGTAAAGCAGCCGTGGCATTCATCCATATTGACAGGGGTGGCTTTCGCATTAATTAGTTTATAGACTTCACCTGGACAGTTCTCTACACATTCGTTGCATCCGGTACATTTTTCTTTATCTACAGTGACCTGCCACATGGTGAATCCTCCTTGGAGCTTGTCCGAGAATAGGCATTTCGTTCAAAGTCGAAGAATTTTTGAAAAATAAGCACAGCCATATATATGATATTGCGAGCATTATTTTTTGACAATTCTGAAGAGTTTGGGCAGGTAGCGAGGAACGAGACTCCGAAAGGGCATTCTCGGACAAGCTCCTCGTGGAATGAGTGAATCGGGTTGTATGCTTTGCCTGTTACTATATGATGGCGTCGTAAAAACTCCCCCTCTTCTTCGTTACTGTAAATGTACAATCTTTTTACGAGATTATCAATATATGATAAGCTCCTGAAAAGGTTAACGTATCGATATATCAGGGAAATCGAAATGGAAAAAGCTCATCTTAACTGGCTGCCCAATATTGCTGCTCCCACGCCATTACCAACTTCGCAATATTTTGGGAAGTGCACTACTGTTCCCAAACGATCAGCAACTCGTGGCAGAAAATATCGAGATGCTGCACCAATCCCTATAAGCGGGATTTTCATACTGAATTGTACTTCAAGAACCGGATGGTCATTACGGGTGGAAATAAAGTTTGTGAGGGACTTTCCCCAATAGCGGTGAATGATGTAATCAATGAGCAGGTTTTCGATCAGATCTTCAGTCATTGTGATGATTTTTTCACAAAAATGCTTTGAATCCAAATCCAGTAGTGCTGCAAGAACTTTTGCCCCGGTTTCTGCTTTGCGTGAATCACCAATATCGATTAGTCCCAAAACATGCAAGGCATCGGTGGGGGTAAAACCTGTCTCAAGGATCTTTTGACTGCGTGAGAGTTGTTCTAAACGAATATTGAGCGGAACTCCGGAAAATCCCGTTTGTTGACGAATGGAGTCGGCGGTGGATGGCCCATTTGCGGCAAGAGTGTAGATAACCGGATCGTTATGGGTGTCTGTGTTCAAACCCGGAAGAAGGGATATGCATTTGGATTTGAGTTCCGTCCCAAGCCAGCTTGTACAATTTGGAAAACCTTTGGCCATGGATAACGGAATAACCCTTGATGGGCCAATTTCAATTTTTCCATTATTATCCACCAGCACATGGCTGTCACCTCCTATGCCGCCGGTGAACATATCCACGGCTTCCATGTGTGTTTCCCACTCTCCTATTTTGCATCCATCTGGTGAGAGAAGCATTTCCCCATTTTCAATCATGGCAATATCAGTGGTTGTGCCACCCACATCAACAACGAGCGCAAAATCACTATCTTGAGAAGCGCCAAAACCTGCTGTGCAGGCAGGGCCGCTGGCAACAGTAATACCTGCCTGTTCTGTGGCGTCAGCAAGAGAAACCCGGTCGCCATTACCGGTGATGAGAACAACAGGGCAATGAAGATCATTCTCAATCAGAGCTTCCTGTACGCCGTTGATAAAATCCTGCATAAGCGGCATGAGTTTGGCGTGGAGTGCGGCGGTTGCCGCCCGTTCCCTGATTCCAGCATGCTGACTGACCCTGTGGGAACAAAATACCGGTTTGGGGTCGAGCATGGAGATGGCCTTTTCCGTCACCAGTTCATGGTTGGGATTGGTCATGGACATTGCAGAACAGATGGCATAGGCATCCACTTCATTGCGTAGCCCTTGAATGGTGTCAACGATGCTGTCAATATCGAGGTCTTCCTCTTCTTTGCCGCTTATGTCATGTCCGCCCTTGATGAATATTGTACCAGAAATGGGGAGTTTAAACTGCTTCACATAGCCAATGATAAAGGCGGCAACGCGGGCACCTTTTTGTTCAATGACAGCATTGGTGGCAAGGGTTGTGGAGAGCGCCATCCGGGTGATATCTGTCTTGTCAACACCTGATTTTTCCAGTAGTCGGGCCAGTGCTTTTCCTGTGGAAAGTGCAAGATGATGGTGAGTGGTGGGCTCTTTTGCCGTGGCCAGAACTGTTTTGCTGTTTGAGTCAAAGAGCACCGCATCAGTGTATGTGCCGCCGGTGTCTATTCCAATTATATATTTTGACATAAGATTGAATTGCGTGATTTAGTTCTCTGTATAAAATGTAAAGGTATTATCGTTTTGATAACATTCTTTTGCAAATACTGCATTAGCCAAAAGAATAGATTGCGGTGGTGATTGGTTTTGGAACGGGAGGGGAGAATAGCTATAAGAGCGTCTGGTAGGGTTTAGGAATTCTCATAGATTCAGTAAATGTTGGTAATCCTCGGGGCTATCAATGTCAAAAACAACACCCCTGTCATCAACGTTTATGAGCTTTACGTTTGCTGCTGGATCTTTTAAGTGCTCTCTTGGCCCCATATCTCCTGTAAGTGCAAAGATCTTGTCGAACCAGGATGCAGGAGTAATGACAGGATTGCCCCGCTGGCCATTCCATGATGGAGCCACCCAGCGCTCAGGCTCTTTTTGAAATGCTGCAATCAACTTTTCAATGGTCTGTGTGCTTAGTAATGGTTGATCGCCAAGCAGAAACATTGCTCCGGTACAGGGGTTCCTGAGTGCCTTCAACCCTACCTGTAAAGAGGAGCCATAGCCAAAGGCAGAATCAGGATTATTAGCAATTAGCAAAGATCCCGGGTTAATCTGTGATCGCAGGTCATCACTGTCAGCCCCTAGAACAAGAATAAGTGGAGAAAGGGAAGAGCGTTGCGCCGCATAAATCACATGCTGGAGAATGGGTTTGCCGCGAAACATCAGCAGTAACTTATTTTTGCCCATGCGCCGACTACTGCCTGCGGCGAGGATTATTCCAGGGATTGCTGCTTGTGGTAACATTGTGTGGAGTCGTATTTTTTCGGTGTCAGGAAACCTTTTTTAGTCATGTTAACCGCATTATTTTTTCTTTCGGTTATCTTCCTGATCTTTGTATCCTCCATACCATATTGCATCCCGAAAAGCACGGGGAGAAGTATTGCCAAAGACGATGAAATCGGAATAACCAATCTGGCCCAGTATATTATCCGCAGTCCATTCATCGTCGGTAAGATCAATTACAATGAGAATACCGGTATGGTAACGTATCGTTCAAGGTAAGCGCAGACTCCGAAATGACACATGGTAAGAATAAAAAGAATTTTTCAATATGCACTGCCGAAGAATTCATAGCAGCAATAACACAACATATCCCTAATCCGAGCTTCCAGATGGTCAGGTATGTAGGATGGTATTCAAACCGGATGAGGGGAGACAGAGAAAAACAGAAGCTTGAAGAGAAAGAAGAAACAGAAACAATTATTTATTCATTACAATGGTTCATATCATTCTGATGATTACGAAGGTATTTATTGGTATTTGAAAAAGAAAAATCCACAATTAAATATTGTA
Source organism: uncultured Desulfocapsa sp. (assembly GCA_947311475.1). GTDB lineage: Bacteria > Desulfobacterota > Desulfobulbia > Desulfobulbales > Desulfocapsaceae > Desulfocapsa. The sequence goes on along the minus strand of CAMZLK010000126.1, from coordinate 19 downwards.
ACCATTACTACCAAAGAAG
>CAMZLK010000125.1 GCA_947311475.1 uncultured Desulfocapsa sp. | reverse complement strand
TTGTTTTTTTTAATGATTCCATTGTACAATCCTCATTTGTGAAATTTGATGGACTCGTAAAAAGGTCAAAAACAGGATGGACTTGTAAAAAGCTTCATATCCGAGGCACGGAAATTTACAATCTCTTCAGCGTACTAAGGTACGTTGAAGAGATTGTAAATTTGCAGTAACGAAGGAGATGAAGAGTTTTTTACGAGTCCATCAAATTTCACAAATGAGGATTGTACAATGGAATCATTAAAAAAAACAAAGACCGAAAAGAATATCTTAACCGCTTTTTGCGGCGAATCTCAAGCCCGTAATCGTTACACATACTTTGCATCTCAAGCCAAAAAAGAGGGTTTTGTACAGATCTCCCACATTTTTGAGGAAACAGCAAACCAGGAAAAAGAGCATGCCAAACGGCTGTTCAAGCTGCTGGAAGGAGGAGAAGTAGAAATATCGGGCGTCTTCCCCGCCGGTGAAATCGCATCCACCCTTAAAAATCTGGAAGAAGCAGCAGGTGGTGAAAATTATGAACACACCATTATGTATCCAAATTTTGCCACCACTGCCCGTGAAGAAGGCTTTAATGATATCGCCACAATATTTGAAGCCATTGCTGTTGCCGAAAAACAACATGAAAAGCGATATCTGGATCTGATGGCCAACATTACAGCTGGCAGGATTTTTAAGCGTGATGAAGCAGTAAGCTGGAAATGCCGCAACTGCGGCTATCTCCACACAGGAAAAGAAGCGCCAGAGCTATGCCCGGCTTGTGCCCATTCTCAATCACATTTTGAGCTTCTTGGAGAAAACTGGTAAGTTAGCAATGCATCAATAAATATTAGTGAGGATCGGTGGACTCGTAAAAACCGACATTTACAAAGGAATGGCCGTAACACCATTCCCATTACAACCCCGGATAAGGAGGTATCTATGCCAGAAGAAGCAGCTGCGGGATGTGCCAGACCCACTGGAGGGCCGGTTGGAGAAGAATCGGACAAAACATCAACAAGTAAACAAACGACACAAAAAGAGGAACAATCCATGATTAAAGTCGGCAAAAAAGCCCCGGATTTTACAGCTCCGGGATACCAGAAGGGAGAATTTATAAATACCAAGCTTTCAGATTATCTGGGAAAGTGGGTTCTACTCTGCTTTTATCCGGGTGATTTTACTTTTGTCTGAGCTACGGAAATTTCAGCGGTCGCTGAAAAATATCCTGAGCTTCAAAAATTAAACGTAGAAGTACTCTCCATGTCAATTGATTCCATGTTTACCCACAAGATGTGGGATGATGACGAGTTAAGTAAAATGGTGGGTGGTGGTGTTCCGTTCCCCATGCTCTCTGATGCAGGTGGTAAAGTCGGTACTGTATATGGTGTTTATGATGAAGATAATGGAGTCGAGGCCCGTGGTCGTTTCATTATTGATCCCGATGGGATTGTCCAGGGATACGAAGTTTTGACCCCACCGGTTGGACGTAACGTTAATGAGACGTTCCGCCAGTTGCAAGCATTCCAGCTCGTACGAGAAACCAAAGGTGCGGAAGCCACACCTTCTGGTTGGCGCCCCGGAAAGACTACCCTCAAGCCGGGTATCGACTTGGTAGGTAACGTATGGAAAAAGTGGAAAGTCGAAGAAGCCTTTGATTGATACTGACAGTTTATTATAGTCATCGGGCTGGAGAAAGTATCTTCAGCCCGGTTTTATCTTAGGATACTAACGCGGATAAACCGCAAGTAAGTGCCCTGGAGCTTGTTGCTTCTGCTAATAATTCGAGTTTGAAACACTTCGATTTTCTTGTTTTTTATTACAGCTTTTCAGGAGTAAGGCACTAAAGTATGATGGTGTCGTAAAAACTCTTTATCTGCTTCGCTGCTACGTTTTTTGTTCACCTTCAATGTACTTTAGTACGCCGAAATTATACAAAAAAAACATGACAAATCAATAGCAATTATTCCTGGAGCACACATGAAACTCGATCGCCTCTTATCCATTGTCATTATGTTGCTCAACAGGGAAAGAATTCAGGCAAAAGACCTGGCTGACCATTTTGATGTTTCCATCAGAACAATTTATCGTGATATTGATACCATAAATAATGCCGGTATCCCCATAGTCACCCACCAGGGAAATAAAGGTGGACTGGGGATAGTGGATAGCTATAAAATCGATCGACAGGTATTAACCTTGCAAGACATGGTCTCCATGCTCTCAGTTTTAAAAGGCATGAACAGCACCTTTAAAGACAGGCAGTTACAGGATGCCATTGAAAAGATTGATGCGCTGGTTCCTGAGAATAAACAGGAATATGTAAAGAACCATGTGGATCAGGTTATAATTGATGTCATGCCATGGGAAACTAGTGTTGGGCAAAAGAAAGATATGCTTCTGTTGCAACAGGCGATTGCCAACAACCGCCTGATCAAATTTTCTTATCGTGATGGTAATGGAAAAAAATCTGCCAGAACTGTTGAACCAATGACCATGATATTTAAGGCAACAGCCTGGTATCTATTTGCGTATTGTACGTTACGTAATGATTTTAGATTATTCCGGCTAACAAGAATTAAACGACTTGAAATGGACACAAAAACCTACATTCGAAAAATTGCAGATTACAAACAATATGACAAATGTCTTCCTGACAAATCTGAAATGATACAACTGGTTATAAAATTCTCCAAACAAATACGACAATCAGCAGAAGATTATTTTGATGAGTCCTTGCTGAAATATGAAAAAAATGGCGATATTATCGCCACGTTTGAATTGCCTGAGAATGACTGGATACAATCGTATCTGCTCAGTTTAGGAGAACATGCAGAAATCATAAAACCCAAAAGAATGCGACACTTAATCAAAGAAAAAGCAAAAAAGATATGCGACATCTACAAACATGACATACAGTTGTCATAGTGCCCGGTTATAGTTAATACAAATCAAACATGGAGGAATAAAATGTTTAAAATTGTATTAATCATTGGCGCTGTACTATTGCTTGCTGGAATGGGTTTTTTCTTTATGCTGATAAAAGGCCCGGATGTAGAAAAATACGCGCATTTGCATGAGCCACAGATCAGAGCAATACCAGACAGCAATGTTCTTGAAGTAGCCTTTCATAGCCCGACTGATGGTTTAAAAGAAGTCTTTGGTTTTTTTATTTAAGAGTTATTTCAAGATTAAGGGCGTACCTAAAATGCCCTGGAAGATGCCGCCATCTGCCGCAAGATATCAAAATGAACTGGATTTTGATATGGAGGACACAAAGCGGGAAGCTGCTTTTAAAAATATGATGTGGGAAGGAGTTGCATCACTCCCCTTGCCAGCAAACATCTCTTCTGCCCCTGCCATTAAGCATGATACGCTCGCTACCGGGATAGCCACCTGGAACTACGGAGAAACTGCAGAAATCCTTCACATTGGTCCTTATGAAAAAGAAGCTCCCGCTGTCAAGAAATTAAAGGAATATATTGAAAACCAGGGCTATGAAATTTCAGGCCTTCATGAAGAAGTATATTTACGCAGCCCTGGAACTCCATTTTGCAAGCCGGAGAATTACTATACAATTATCCGTTATCCTGTGAAGAAAAAATAGAAACAACGGGAGACTCCTCATGGAAAATAAAACACCTTCCACTCTTAGGTATTTGAATGACTACAGAACAAACACTTAGCAACTATCTTGTATCAAGTGACATCATTGACTGGAAAACTCCTCAGATAAAGGAAAAAGCCCGGAAGCTTTCCCGTGGTATGGTTAATCCAGTGGATATTAGCAGGGCCTGTTTTGAGTTTGTTCGCGACAAAATCAGGCATAGCAATGATTACAAGTTAAATCCGGTTACCTGCAAGGCATCAGATGTTCTCCAGCACAAAACCGGGTATTGCTATGCAAAAAGCCATCTGCTGGCAGCATTATTAAGAGCCAATACGATCCCGGCAGGTCTCTGTTACCAGAGACTCACCATTGATGACGGAAAACCACCATTTTGTCTGCATGGCCTTAACGCTGTATACCTGCCGGATTTTGGATGGTATCGCCTTGACGCCAGAGGAAACAAAGAAGGTGTCCGGGCAGAGTTTTCCCCTCCAAAGGAACAACTTGCATTTCCAATCCTGATTGCAGGAGAAGCCAATCTTCCGGAAATATGGGCTGAACCATTGCCAGAAATCATAAAAGTACTGGAAACATCTAATACGTATCAAGATGTGCTGAAAAATCTGCCAGATATTGAATTAACCAACACTTGATGGCGTCGTAAACGACCAGGTTTTACAGCTTATCAATAATTGCATTAAACGTTGCACTTGGTCGCATGGCACTGGATATCTTATCAAACTCCGGCATAAAATAGCCGCCAAGATCAACTGCCTCTCCCTGGCAGCCAATCATCTCATCAACAATTGTTTTTTCATTATCTGCCAGCTCTTTTGCAACCTGAGCAAATTTACTCTGTAAATCAGCATCTTTTGTTTGTGCAGCCAGAGCTCTGGCCCAGCTTAACGCCAGATAGAAATGGCTTCCGCGGGTATCAAGCTCCCCAACTTTTCTGGATGGCGATTTTTTACTCTCCAGGAAATCTCCAATGGCCCGATCAAGGGTCTCGGCAAAAAGTGCGGCCTTTTCATTATTGTATGTAGCACTTATATGCTCGAAAGAAGGAACCATAGCACAGAATTCGCCCAAAGAATCCCAGCGTAGATGCCCTTCTGTTACAAACTGCTGGACATGCTTGGGAGCAGATCCTCCCGCACCGGTTTCAAACAAACCGCCGCCATTCATAAGAGGTACAATGGATAACATTTTAGCACTGGTTCCAAGCTCTAAGATGGGAAAAAGATCAGTGAGATAATCACGCAGAATATTTCCTGTAACAGAAATGGTATCTTCGCCTTTTCTGATACGGCTGAGGGATTCCCGCATTCCTTCAATGGGGGTCATCATTCGAATATCAAGACCTTCTGTATCATGATCGGGAAGATACTTATTGACCTTGGCAATAATTTCAGTATCATGGCCACGCTTTGGATCAAGCCAGAACAGTGCCGGTGTTCCAGCAACTCTTGCACGAGTCACAGCAAGCTTCACCCAGTCTTGAATGGGTGCATCTTTTGTCTGACACATTCGGAAGATATCGCCCTTCCGAACAGACTGCTTAAGAAGAATAGTGCCACCACTATCAACCACCTGAATGGTTCCATCAGCCGGGGCTTCAAAAGTTTTATCGTGTGAGCCATACTCTTCAGCTTTCTGAGCCATAAGTCCAACATTCGAGACACTGCCCATGGTTGCCGGATCAAAGGCACCATTCTTCTGGCAGTCAAGTATCACTTCCTGATAAATGGTTGCATAACAACGATCCGGGATCATGGCGTTGGTGTCATGGAGTTTGTCGTCCGGCCCCCACATTTTTCCACCATCGCGAATCACAACAGGAACCGATGCATCTATAATTATATTATTAGGAACATGCAGGTTGGTAATCCCCTTGCTTGAGTCCACCATGGCAACTTTGCAGTTTGATTCATAAACAGCCATAATATCCGCTTTGATCTCTTCCTTTTGCGCATCAGGCAGGGACTCTATTCGATCATACACATCGGCCAAGCCATTATTCACATTCACTCCAAGGCTTGCAAATATTTCGCTATGTTTATCAAAAACCTCTTTATAAAATACAGACACACAATGTCCGAACATAATTGGGTCAGAAACCTTCATCATGGTGGCTTTCAAGTGAAGCGACAAAAGAACACCATCTCTTTTCGCTTCTGCAATCTGAGCTGCATAAAACTCACGCAAACTCCGGACATTCATAACAGAGCTGTCAATTACCTCACCTTCAAGCAATGGGATTTTAGCATTTAAGATTGTTACCACACCGTCTCTATCCACACACTCAATTCGTACATCCCCGGATACTTCAACGGTTGTTGACGTTTCCGTTCCATAAAAATCCCCTCCATTCATATGACTTATCCGGGACTTTGACTTATCGGGCCACGGCTTCATCATGCGATGGGGATGTTTCTGACCGAATCGTTTGACAGAGGCTGCCGCCCGTCGATCTGAATTTCCTTCACGGAGTACAGGATTCACCGCACTTCCAAGCACCTTGGAATAACGGATATGCAATTCTTTTTCTTCTTCTGTTTGGGGCTCTGCCGGATAATCAGGAATACTATAGCCTTTGCTCTGTAACTCTTTTATTGCATCCATCAATTGTGGAATAGACGCACTGATATTTGGTAGCTTGATGATATTTGTCGAAGGCTCTTTAACAAGTGCCCCAAGCTCATTCAAATCATCTGAAATCTGTTGTTCAGTTGTGAGGTTTTCCGGAAAATTTGCAATAATACGGCCTGCTAACGATATATCCTTTTCCACCAACGAGAACCCGGATCCTTTGGTAAAAGCTTGCAATATGGGCAAAAGCGAATAGGAGGCAAGGGCTGGTGCTTCATCAATTTTAGTATAAATAATCTCTTGGGTGGTCATAAGTATTCCTCATATTTTGTCTGTAATGGGGACAGTCACAAGCTCAATAATCAAGCTTTTCATGATAGCCGGATAGTTAAGAAGCGCCATCTTATACGATTTAAGGGCGTAAAGCCATATTGAAACCGGGAAGGGTAAGAAAAAAGAAGTACCAAAAGAAATAAAAAAAAGAAAGGAATTGCTGATTATAAATCGGCCATTTTACGATCAAGAATCTCCACCTGACGTCGCACTGAAGTATCCTGTCTGCAAAGATCAGAAACCACTTTTACAGCATGAATGACCGTTGCATGATTTCTGTTAAAGGTCTTACCGATAAGATCAAGGGATTCTTCTGTGTGCTTACGTCCGAGATACATCGCCACCTGTCGGGGAAAGGAAATTATTTTCTTCCTTGAGCGGGATTGTAAATCTTTATAGCTGACATTAAACTCCCGGCTGATCATCTCAGCTATGAGTTCCGTGGTTAAATTTCTGGGAAGTCCAACAATATCTGCCACAATTTCTTTTGCCAGATCCATTTCCACAGGACCACCAAGGAGAGATACCTTGGCACTTAGGGATAAAAGTGCAGATTCTATACGACGGACATCACCTTGAATCTGCTGGCTGATATAGGAAATAATATCTTTTGAAAGCTCAAGTCCACTCTGGGCTGCCTTGTTCTCAACTATACGGTATCTGGTTGCCAGATCCGGAGCCTGAATGGTGGTTACAAGCCCTGCACTCATGCGGGAACGAAATTCGTTATCAATTCCCTTAAGCTCCCGGGGTGTGGTATTTGCAGTGAGAATCACCCGCTTGCCACTTTTAATAAGTAAATCCAACAGTTCGTTCAGCTCTTCCTGTGTTTTTTTCTTACCCTTCAACGAATGAATATCTTCAACAAGTAAAAAATCGCACTGATCATGATAGGAAGACTTAAACTGATCCATACTACGATTCTGAATACCACGCACCATTTCAGCAGCAAATTGTTGAGCTGTAACATAACGAAGTCTGGTTGATGGCGAATCTGAAAGAAGCGTATGGGCCACGGCGTGGGTCAGGTGGCTTTTACCAAGACCAGTGTCACTGTTTATATAGAGACATGAGCCCACAATATCATTACCATTTACCAGAGCCTTGCAAGCGGACTGGGCCAAAAGATTCGACTCACCCAGCATAAAGGCATCAAATGTGTAACGAGGGTGGAGGGAACGGACAACTGATCGTCTTTCAGGAATATGCGGTAAACGAAGCTGGCCTTTTGGTTGTGCAACAGGCAGGATTGCAACATCCTTGTCACAAAGCAGTACCTTGCAGGAAGTGCTAATTTCAGAGATTGTATCCTGGATACTTGCAAGATGATTGCGATTAAGGTGAGCGCGGTAAAATCGATCAGGACAGGCAAGCGTGATCTGATCAATGTCAGATGATATACATTCCAAGGGGGCAATCCAAAGATCAAATACTGCCTTTCCAAGACGCCCTTTCAAAATTGTTTTTGCTTGTTCCCACACCATATATCTTTCTCTGCCCCAACTCATAACAACGAAAATACGTCAAAATAGCCAATTATCCGCCTTTACAGACTTCTACGAGAAGTATTCATTTTCCGGATACACTTACTTGAAAAGGAAGAAATATTAGTCATTCATACCTGTTTCAACGGGATACGGGGTGAGATCCACCGCCGCAACTCATGCGAGAGAATAAACTCCATTTTCTTTTATTGGTCAAAGTCGATTTTGACAAATTTCCCTATTAGTATCACATATTATCATACCACATCTAAACCCCCCGTTAGGGGCGGGATTGCAGGAGAAGCATTTCCAAAACCCTTTATCCATGGGAAAAACAGAAGCTCCTTGGCAATTCTTTGTTATCATGATGATTTCGTTCATGTCAAGGGGAGTTATTAACAAATAACAGTTTTCCTTGAACTCCATATTACTCAAATTTACTCTATTTTTTGAGATATTATTCAATTTCACACTGAACCACACCCCTATTGCCGCCATATCAAGGACTGCATTGAGTTTGATAAAGATTTCTTTTTTTAAATTTTTTTCTCCGCCACAATTACGCTGCATCCGAAGGTGCAATGTGTCGTGTTGCATGGTCCTAAATCCTAACGCATCAAGCTGCGGGTAAGTCCTCGAAAGTCTCTCTTCTCTCTTTGTCTGTTGCTATTCGTAACATTTTGATATTGTTTGATAGTCTCGTAAAAAGATAAATTGAGAGATGGATTTGTAAAAAACTTCATATTCGAGGCGCGCAAAACTCTAATCATTTCGGCGTACCAGGGTACATTAAAATGATAAGAATTTTGCTGCAACTAAGAAGATGAAGAGTTTTTACGAATCCATCATGGTTTCACTCTCATTTATTCTCGGAGTCTACGCCACCTGTTTTTTATTACTGGAATTATGGGGTAAGGCGCTAACGCGGCTAAAGCGCAAGTAAGTACCTTGTTGCTATCCGTAACATACGGATCCTATAGCGCTCTCATATATTCCTGTTTTTTATTACAGCTTTTCAGGAGGCGACCAGAGTGTACAGCATGAGAACGTAATACCATCGACCTGAAAATTTTGGGGTTTTAATCGAAGCCACGTTTAAAGCGGCCAGTAGCATAAGCAGGATATAGAGAAAAACAGAAAAAGCGGTTTGGCTGATTACTCCATTCAGCAGAAACGCAAAGACCAGGTGTTGAGTAGCACATTGTCCTGACGATTTTTTTCTGATTATTTAAGCAATCAGCTCAAGTTACTACATTATGTTGACATCCACGGAGCCCGCTACCGTTGCCGGCCCCGTGGATCACATTTAAAACGG
>CAMZLK010000124.1 GCA_947311475.1 uncultured Desulfocapsa sp. | reverse complement strand
TAATGATCTCTGGATAGCAGCCACTTCCATCCAACATGGTTTCACAATATTTACATATGACAAACACTTTTCAGACATTGATAATTTAATAATATGCCAATCACCTGAAATGCTGTATCCATAACGAATTAAACCGTGGTCCGTCCCCTATTATTGAAAAACCTCATATTTAATTGGGGTCTGTCCCCTATTGTTACAGGGTTCCTATAAAAAAAGCCCTCAGATTTCAATTCTGAGGGCTTTTTACATTCTTGGCAGCTAAAACTATTTCATTATTTTTTATTGAAACGCTTACGATTGTAACCCATCAAACCCAAAAGACCAGTACCCATAAGTAGCATAGTAGCAGGTTCAGGAACAGGTGCATTGCCTTGATGTCCAACGGTAACGTTATCCATACCAGCTAATGCATAATGATATGTGGTCTTGATATTAAATCCAGTCATATATTCCCCACCATCAGCCACAAATCCGAAAAAATCAGTATGGGTAGCTTCATTTAAATCTACATTAAATGAATAGTTACCCAGATTAGTCATAATGGACATCAGTGTACCCTGGTCATCTCCGGACATCCAACCTGCATCAAATCCGAAGAGATCATAACCTGCTAAAGCATCAATATCGCCAGTGACTGGATTCCAATGATTGTTTGCCATCATTGGAGTACCATCAGAAGAATAGCCAGTACTCGCTCCTATTATAAGATTCTGAGAACTGGTATATGTAACACCTTGGCTAGTCCAAGGATCACCTGGAAATGAAAACCCTGATCCAAAACTATCGAAACCATTATTATAATCAATAACACCAAGAGCTTCAAATGTTGTCCTATCATTTATCATCAACACAGCTGCTGTAGAAATCGACGCAAATAACAATGACATAGAGCATACGGCAATTGTAACATACATTTTCTTCATTTTTTTCTCCTTTTAATTGTTTAAAATGTTTAAAGCAAAAGAAAGCAAAAGGGGGACAGACCCCGTTTATTCCGCGGTTAAGCTTTATCGGAGCGTTTACGATTATAACCTACCAGACCAAGGAGGCCCGTTCCGAAAAGAAACATTGTCGCAGGCTCGGGGACAGGAGCGGTGCTGTTTAATTCAACTCTCAGCGTATCCCAGCCCATATTTGCATCCATACCGCCATTTGCAAGATGATCCTCACTATATAGGATATCTAAACCTCCGAGTATGGCATTAACACCAGCATTTGTATAAGTGCCGGTGGTACCAAAATCATACGAAACCGAACCGCCGCTATTAAGGTCAACATTCCACGTCAACTGCCCGACGGTTCCACTGGCAGATGGTAATGTGGTAAGGTCAAAGGGATTGCTGGTTAAGGTGCCACTGGGTAACGTAAAATCCACATTGTTATCTTCATTAAAATCAGCCCAAAAGCCTTCAAGAGTAACACTTAATGTGTATTCTCCTGGTGAAAAAGCACTGAAATCATAATCCACATTACCGTTAGTCCCAGTAAATGAGAAGACAGGAGCGTCGTTAGGATTTAAGAAAGTACCATATGTTACCGATCCAACACCAGTTACATCCGTTGCCTCATAAAAAATTGATGTTGCCATTGCAGAACTGGCAAAACTTAAGCATGCAGCACACACTGTAGTTATAATAATTTTTTTCATTTCTACTCTCCTTATTTTTTATCATTAGTGAATCGATTTTTACTATGATATTCAATGCAAACATCAGGCCACATTCACAGCCAGTTGGGTGCATTGAAGGACAGACTACAGCGAAAACAACACCAACATACCAAAATCACACAAACCTCAAACAATCCTTCCCCACGATAATTATTTAACCTATCCCAAGACATAACAACTGTAAGCACACAAAAGAATTAAACAGAAAACACAGTGTCGGATTTCTTTACAAATCTACTACGCCCGACAATAACCACCATAACAAGCTGTAATAACATATATTTTACCAGTGAATTCCAATTTAGCCCCACTCAAACCCAGCAAAACAAGAAAACATATGGGGAAAACAGAAAATATCCGGCAGTTAGCTGTCAGATTATTTTACACTTTTTTCAAAGCCTTCAAAATATAACATACAATCAATCATTTGAGGAACAACCGGAACAATAGAGGACACAAACAAGCATCTGCATATGTCTTGACAAACAAACAAAACACATGTACACCTAACTGTACACACAAGGAGACACAACCATGAAAACAATCACCTTCACTGATTTCCGCAAAAAAGCTTCAGGTTTTATTACAGAAGTAGAACATGGAGAGACACTTGTACTTTTACGCCGTGGAAAGCCTGTCGCAGAGATAATACCCTTTACTGACGAAATCAGACGTACCCCCTCATGGAAAAAGCCTGGAATTCAATTAAAAATTCAAGGGAGCAACCTGTCTTCTGCTATCCTGAATGAACGCAAAGAAAAGCAATGAGATTGGCCATTGACTCTTCCTCTTTTGCCAAAAGATACATTCAGGAAACTGGAAGCAACAAACTGGATATACTTCTGCAACACGCTTCAGAGCTGGCTCTCTGCATTATTGTAGTTCCGGAAATCATTTCCGCCCTAAACCGACGTCTACGGGAGCAAGCATTTACCGACAAAGAATACCAAATGTCTAAAAGACAATTGCTTGATGATGTCCGTGACGCAACTATCCTTCAAGTCACCCCTGCTGCTGTTGCACAGTCAGTTAAACTTTTAGAAATGAATGTATTGCGGGCAAGGGATGCTTTACATATTGCTTGTGCCCTTGAGTGGAAGGCAGATCTCTTTATTACTTCGGATAAAAGACAATTAGACGCTGCCATGCAGTCGGGTCTTCAATGTGAATATTTGGGGAAATAGTAGGAAAATAGCGGGGAAATAGGGGAAATAGGGGACAGACCACGTTTTTAAAAACGCAAAAACGTGGTCTGTCCCCTATTTCCCTCTCAATTTTCCCAGTCTTCAATTTGCATACCGGAAATTCGACTAAATTCACCAATATTGTGAGTTACAAGGGTTACATTATTTGCTTTGGCAATAGCTGCAATCAGCATATCATTTGGGCCAATTATTTTCCCTTGAACAGTTAGATCTACTCGTATTTGAGCGTATTCTTCTGCACAGCGATCATCGAATGGTAAACTCGCAAGTGGTGCAAAAAATTGTTTTAAACGGAGTAGATTTGCACTTACTCGCTGGCTGTGCCTTGCCCCAAATAGCAATTCTGCTTTAACAATACTGCATAAGGCGATTTCCGATGGAGAATGTGCGCGAAAGTTTCGCTCTATTCCAATGTGTTTTTCATTGAGTAGATGAATACAAACATTGCTGTCGAGCAAGAACATCTACTTAAACTCCTGGCGCTGCTCATACTCACCCTGCTCTGGACGTTCAAGGGGGGCCCCTTCCCAGGATCCAAAAAGGTCAAAGTAGTTATCAGGCCATGTAGTACAAATCTCATTTTTCACTAGAGTAGCCAAGTACTTAGATACTGACAGGTGAACATGTTTTGCTTTTTGCTGAAAGAGCTTAGCGACTTCATCCGGTACATAACAATGTAGTTGAGCCATAATTACCTCCAAATATATTCTATGTATTTGCTTTTTAGGATACATTCAAAGCTTTTTATTGTCAAGTTGCGGAAAAAAAGCAGGAAAATAGGGGACAGACCACGTTTTGCGGTTTTTCAAAACCGTAAAACGTGGTCTGTCCCCTATTTCCCAAGGTTGACTTTCCATTGTACGGTGAGTACTCTCAAAGAGTACGCAAGTTAGGCATCATTAGTAAATGAGGGAGAAACTATGCTCAAGATAAATGTAAAAGAAGCAAGATGTAATTTCAGTCAATTGCTTAATAAAGTTGAACAGGGACAAGATATTCTTCTTATACGACGCGGCAAAAAGGTAGCCCGGCTTGTATCATCGGAAACAGGTTGTAACCTGCCAAGTTTAAAAGAATTCAGGAGAACAATTTCTTTGTCAGGAGAAAATCTCAGTTCAGTTATTCTAGGAGCCCGTGATAAGGAGCGGTATTGATGTATTATATCGATACCAGTGTCCTCGCGGCCTATTATTGTCTTGAACCACTCAGTAGGAAAATAGGGAAAATAGGGGACAGACCACGTTTTACGTTTTTCAAAAACGTAAAACGTGGTCTGTCCCCTATTTTCCCTTTTCCCCAACAAGATGTCGGAATAGTTTACAACCTACCAAAAAGCCCAATTACCAGTAGCAATAACATAAACACCCAAGCCGAAATTAGTAACAGCATGGGCCACAACAACACCTCTCAACTTCTTTTGATAAACCAGCAACAGCCCATAAAGCAATCCGGCAATAATACCCACAACAATCCGGTGATGTTCCAGACCAAACAAAACAGCAACTCCAAGAAACGACAACCAGGTAAATGCACCCATGGCGATTGAACGGAAATCAACATCAATCAGATAGCGCATCAAAAAAGAACGCCAAAATAATTCTTCCATTATCGGGACTACAATCGAGGCCCCCATCAGGCGCACAGCAATCAATCCAAATGCTGCCCCTTTTGTTCCCGTTAGTGCATATGGATTAAAACCAGTCCTGGGATCAAACTGATAAAAATATCCTTCAGGTGCAATCCAGAGAACAAGCACAAGCAGACCACAAAAAGCGGCAAGTACAAATTCACTGAACGTTAGCCCTGATGAAAAATCTTCCGCATACCTATGTCTCCAAAACCAGAGAATTCCTCCGACAACAACGGTTTTGGCAACATATAAAAAAGGAACCAGAGAAGGAAAGTACCTGGCAGGTTCTGTGAACAATAAAAACAGAACAAAGGGTACGACATACGGCAACCATGGTTTTTCCAGCAACTCTTTAATTGATCTTTTTGAAACGCTCATTTTTGTATGCTAATCTCAAGTTTTTTCATTAGATCATGCAAAGTAGGACGGCTCACCTCAAGAAGTTTGGCTGCCTGACTTATATTATTGCCAGTAAGAGACAACGCCCTGTACACCGCAGTTTTTTCGGCTCCTGCACGTGCCTCTTTTAGAGTCAGAACCTTCTGCTCCTGTTCCTCCTGGCGATCATGTGAAATTTCTTCAAGCCCTAAGTCCACTTCACTGATATTTTTACCAAAAGTAGTCCCAAGGGCCCTGCGGATACGGTTCTGGAGTTCACGAACATTGCCCGGCCAGTCATAGGCGGCAAGGGCTGTGAGAGCCGTTGACAAAAAGGACATCTGGCCTCTTTTTAATTTTTGGGATTCTTCCTGCAGAAAGTAATGGGCAAGCAGCAATATATCCTCCGGTCGCTCACGCAAATCCGGCAATTTCAAGGGCACAACGTTTAAACGATAGAAAAGATCTTCCCGAAAGCTTCCGTTTTCAATACTATCCTCCAGATTATTATTTGTTGCTGCAATAACCCGAACATCCAGCGAAATGGTCTTTGTCCCGCCCAGCCGTTGAATGGTTGATTCCTGTAAAACACGCAAAAGTTTGACCTGCAGCAACAGAGGGAGTTCACCGATTTCATCTAAAAAGAGCGTCCCATGCTGGGCTTGTTCAAATTTCCCGATTTGACGCGAGCTCGCGCCAGTAAATGCCCCTTTTTCATGACCAAAGAGCTCACTTTCCAATAAATTTTCAGGAATTGCTCCACAATTAACGATAACCAGATTTTGCGAAGCCCTTTGGCTCAGGCTATGCACGGCGTGGGCCGCTAGTTCTTTCCCGGTACCCGTATTGCCGGTTATCAATATTGGATAGTCCGTTTTACTGGCCTGCCGCAGACGATCAAAAACCTTGTTCATGACTGAAGAGACGCCGAGCATACCAGCCAATGCCCCGGTCTGTTTGTTTTCTTTTTGAAGTTGTCGCTTGGCCTGTGCCAATTCTGAAATCTTGAAGGCACGGGAAAGAATAATTTTCAACAACTTTAAATTGATGGGTTTTTCAATAAAATCAACGGCACCAAGAGCAATTGCCTGGATCGCATTTTCCTCCTCTGTATTGCCAGTAATTACGATAACCCTGGTGTGTGGAGAGATAACAGCGATATCTTCGAGAAGCTTAAAACCCTGTTCAGGTGTATCTGGACTTGGCGGTAAACCAAGGTCTAAGGTTACCACAGGAAAAACGCCCGAGATAAGAAAGGGCCTGGCCTGGGAGGCGTTGGAGGCAATTGTTATTTCATACTCTTCGCTAAGCCCCCAGCGAAGCTGTTTAGCCACTGATTTTTCGTCTTCGATTACGAGAAGCTTTTTTTTCATAGGATCCTGACAACTTGATAAGCTGTGAAAAGGAAACAGGCATGAGGTTCTTAAACAGAGTAAACGAAGTATGTTAATATGAATTCAGCCATGAAATCAATGCTTTTATTGGAGCGTTTATTTTTACAGCAACAAAGATGATGAAGAGTTTTTACGAACTCATCAATAAAAAGCTATTCTCAACATTCATTTTTCACCAGAAAATCAAGAACCATCTCCTCCATTATATCCAGCTGATCCCTTCCCGTTTCATGGGTAATAATCCAGGAACAGCGCTGATAGGCACGATAAAGATCTTTGGGGATTGTGATCTTTAACTCCACCAGGCCATTGTCATCTTCGCGCTGTTTATCGGAAGTCATCATGAACAGGGGGTTTTATGAAATAGCACCGCCTCTTCATATGTCATGGTAGAACCACCAAAAATATCCAATGCGCTGCCCACAGTTGCATGTAGACGGTTTTCACCAAGCTCACGGATCAACCGCATATCATCAATATTTTTGATTCCTCCTGCATAGGTGGTGGGGATCGGGCTCCAATCAGCGAGCCGTTTAACCAGTTCCAGCTCAATTCCGTTACACTGACCTTCAACATCTGCAGCATGAATAAGGAATTCATCACAAAGTTTTGCAAATTCTTCCAGTATGGCAGGGCTGATAATCACCTCAGTAAATTTCTGCCAGCGGTCAGTAACTATATAGTAGTCCTCCCCTCGCTTTCTACAGCTGAGATCAAGAACAAGGTTCTGTTTACCCACCGCCTGTACCAGCATTTTCAATCGATTATAATCAACTTGTCCTCCGGAAAACACGTATGATGTCACAATTACGTGGGAAGCTCCAGCATCGAGCCATTCTTTGCCGTTTTCAGCTGTGACACCACCGCCGATCTGCATGCCACCAGGCCATGCACCCAGCGCTTCTCTCGCTGCTTCATCATTTCCAGGACCAAGTTTTATAATATGACCGCCGGTAAGATTATCTCGTTTGTAGAGTCCTGCAAACCAGGATGATGGTTGCCCGGCTGTAAAATTTGTTTTCAACCTTTCCGGATTGTCGTCATTTAAGGTTGAACCAACAATCTGTTTTACTTTACCATTGTGAAGATCTATACAGGGGCGAAATTGCATAAAGATAAAATCCAAATAGAGAGATTAAACAAAAAAAGCGGGTATTTCCAAATAGGAAATACCCGCTTTACACTTCATGAAGAAAGCTATACTGCTTCGTACAACTCAGGCTTTTTTTATCAACATGGTTGCGGGATCAAGAATCAAAGATTTTCCAGCATCCACAGCACAAGCTTTGGAACACTTCAGCGTCTTCAGATTGATGTTTCCTCCTTCAGGGGAGATAAGCAGTACAGTATCAAACACGTCATCAAAATCATGGCAAGGCGCAGGAACACCATTGGCACTTACCCTCTCATCGTCACGGTGGCAGGTTGCAGAGAACCAGATCATTTTGAGATTGTTACTCTCCATAAATGTTTTCAACTCTGCAAGAGCTTTAGTGCGATCGGAGTCGCTAAAATCAAATCCGTCAATAACAAGACAATCAGCCTTAAAGATTCCCTGAGAAGAAAGATCTTCCATGCGTTCTTCAAGTGTTGCAAGACTGAAGCTGTTTTCTTTAAAGGTCATGATCATACGATTCTGCATGATTTCATCGACCACCTGCTGAAAGTTATCAAGCTTCTCCTCATCATTAGTCAGAGTAAGAATATCATCATACCAGGTTCTGGTTTTATCGACACCTTCACCGATGGCCACGTGCAAAATCTTGTTATCGCGGAGCATGGAATCCATAGCAATCTGAACAAGAATTGCTGTTTTTCCTAAACCGGCACGAGCCATAACCAGACCAATACGACGAGTATCAGCAGCCTCGTCTTTTTCAAAACCAAGAGCCCGTAATGGATTGTTTGATACCAGGTCTTCTTTTCCCATGGTAAACACCTCTTTTATATGTTGTTTGCGGAAAGCCTAAAGGCTCACCTGGACAGGCAGAACACTGCCTGAAACAAAAATCATTTTCATTGTATCAAGATTCAAAAAAGAAAACTCTATTTTTCCTTTTTCTCGTCCTGAAATTTTTTGATCAGCTCTTCGCTAACGCTCTTGGGAACAGGCTTAAAGCTTGCAAATTCCATGGTAAACTCAGCTTTACCCTGGGTGAGAGAGCGGAGTGATGTGGAGTAGCCAAACATCTCAGACAGGGGAACCTCTGCTTCAACCACTGTGTAGGTTCCTTCCTCAGTTGTACCGATAATCATACCACGACGCTGGTTGATACTGCCCATAACCGCGCCCTGAAACTCTGAAGGCCCTTCGACGGCCACTTTCATAATCGGTTCCATAATGGCAGGCTTGGCTTTTATATAGCCTTCCTTGAATGCACCAACAGCTGCAAGCTGGAAGGCAACATCAGAGGAATCCACTGCATGAAATGAACCATCATTAATAACGCAGCGGACACCGGTAACAGGCGACCCGCAAAGGGTTCCCTTTGCCAGACTCTTCTGAAAACCTTTGTCGCAAGATGAGATAAACTCACGGGGAATGGAACCACCCACGATCTTATCTTCAAATTCATACTCACCTTCTTCAAGGGGTTCCATATAGCCGGCAACCCGACCAAACTGACCGGAACCACCGGTCTGCTTTTTATGGGTGTAATTAAACTCTGCACGCTGGGAAATTGTCTCACGATATGCAACCTGAGGAGCACCAACTTCCACTTCGGCACCATATTCACGCTTCATACGCTCAACATACACTTCCAAGTGCAACTCACCCATTCCTGAGATAATTGTTTCATTGGTCTCATGATCAACAAAGGTCTTGAATGTGGGATCCTCTTTGGTGAAACGATTGAGAGCTTTGGACATATTAATCTGAGCTTTGTTATCGCTTGGAATGATCGCAAGTGAAATAACAGGTTCAGGAATATGCATGGAGCTCATGGAACAGGTGAGCTTACCATCGGTGAAGGTATCACCGGAAGCACAGTCCACACCAAACAGAGCCACGATATCACCGGATCCGCAGGAATCGATCTCTTCCATTTCGTCGGAATGCATACGAACCAGGCGCCCGACCTTCACCTTCTTTCCGGTACGGGTATTAAAAACGGTATCACCTTTATTCAATCTGCCCTGGTATGTCCGAACGTAGGTGAGCTGGCCGTAGCGGCCATCTTCCAGTTTAAAAGCAAGCATAATGAGAGGATCATCATCATTATTACTTACGGGAAATTCCTCTTCATCTTTATCAAGATCAAGACCAAGGTTTTCGACATCAGTGGGACAGGGAAGATAATACTCAACGGCATCCAAGAGGGGCTGAACAGCTTTATTTTTATAGGCAGAACCAATAAAAACCGGAGAGAATTCCAGTGCAAGAGTACCTGCCCGGACAGCCTCTCTTACCATGTCTGTACTAATCTCAGTCTCTTCAAGCATTGCTTCCATCAGTTCATCGGAAAACATGGAGACGGCATCAAGCAGCTCTTCACGTTTTTCATCGGCTGCATCTTTAAGCTCAGCAGGAATCTCTTCTTCACGGATAATCTCGCCATTATCACCATCAAAATATATGGCCTTCATGGTAACAAGATCAACAATACCTTCGAGATCATTTTCAAGACCAATGGGAAGCTGAAGCATGTGTGCATTCAATCCCAGTTTATCCTGTAGTTGTCCTGTGACCCGCTCGGGGTTGGCACCGGTACGATCGCACTTGTTAATAAACGAAATACGGGGAACATTATAGCGATCCATCTGCCTGTTTACTGTGATGGACTGCGACTGAACGCCACCAACAGAGCAAAGGATAAGAACAGCACCGTCAAGAACACGAAGGGCACGCTCAACTTCCACGGTAAAATCAACATGGCCGGGAGTATCGATGATATTAATATCGTTCCCCTTCCAGTTACAGTAGGTTGCAGCCGACTGAATTGTGATACCACGTTCCCTTTCAAGTTCCATGGAATCCATTTTTGCACCGACGCCGTCTTTTCCACGAACATCATGGATGGCATGGATCCTGTCAGTATAAAACAGGATGCGCTCGGTCAAGGTTGTTTTCCCTGAGTCAATATGGGCACTAATCCCGATATTTCGCACATTGCTTAAATCTACACTCATGTCTGCTACCCTCTACCAGATTCTTCCTGCCGGGGAACCCGGCTCAGTCCGCCATGGACGAACTTAATATGAAATAAAAAAATAAGGAGCCACAGCACTCTGCAACTCCTTACCTACAAGTCAAACACAACAAAATAGCTTTATGACTTCCTGATTAAACAAAAACAGAAAGTGAAGTATTCTGTGAAAAACACCCATAAAGCCAAAAACAAAGAAAACTACACATATTACTTTATTTATCCTATCATGGGAAGGTTTTTTTTGGACAGAGCAAATCATATCAATTGAGCTCTTCTTTTCACACAGTTTTCCCGACTTACCATCCCTGCCAGAGGCTGAGATTGGGCTTTCTCCTTGAGACTTTTCTGACATAAACGAATTATTGGCACTTAAAAAGTGGTGCTCTGTCCCCTATTTTGCTATTTATAAAAAACAGCATTTGACATCACATAGGACGTTATATACAGTATCAAAATGAAAAAGATTCAAATTGTCATCGATACTAATATTTTTATTTCAGCACTTAGAAATGATACAGGAGCTTCTTTTTACCTGCTTAGTCTTGCTGGTAAAAACGAATTCGAAACAAACATTTCTGTGCCATTAATAATGGAATATGAATCTGTAGCCCATAGGTTCCTAAATCAAACCAATCTCACAGTATCAGACTTAAATGACATTCTTGACTATGTTTGTTTTTCTTCCAATAGACACAAAATTAATTATCTATGGCGACCATTCCTTAAATACCCAAAAGATGATTTGGTGCTGGAACTAGCTGTTAAGGCAAGAAGCCAGCATATAATTACATTCAACAAAAAAGATTTTAAAAACATCTCCGAATTTGGCATAAACGCCGTAACTCCTTGGGAGTTTCTAAAAGAGAGAAGGCTATTATGAGTACTGTAAGCTTAAGATTACCTAATTTTCTTCACAAAGAAGTAAAAGAAATATCAAAAGAAGAAGGTATTTCTATCAACCAATTTATATCCACAGCTCTTGCTGAGAAGATGTCAGCATTAAGAACTCAGGAATATCTCGAAAGTCGCGTATTAAAAGGTAATAGAGATACGTTTGACCATGCTTTATTAAAAATTGGTCGAAACAATCCGCTAGACAAAAATGATGTGGCAATTAAGTAACAATGGCAAAGGTAAAAAAGAAACTCACTGCCGCACAAAAACGTGCTAGAAAAGAGGCAAAAGCAGAAAGGCAAAAAAATATATGTGGGTTTTCATGAATGGAAAGCAGGTCAGAGTAAAAAGACCGCCCACCATTGACGGAATAAGTGTTGGTGAATTTATTGAGCAAAATGCCGACCCAATTTGGCTACATCAAAATGAGATGTGGGAATATATTGGAACTGAAGAAGATGAATAAAATCATATCCGCCAGGACGTGGTGGAGGTACCAGAATAGAGACAGTGCCTTACGCCATGATTCCTGCAATAAAAAACAGATGACGGATGAAAAGAGACCTTCGAGACACTTCCTTGCAGTGTATCTGCCTCAGGCATAGCTGTGCTGTTTACAGAAAAAATCGAAGATAGTCTGCAATGATTGTTTTTGTTCACTGTTCAACGTGGAGAATTGAATACCATAATGGTAAAAGCCCTGTTTTTTCTCTTCACGAACAATCCGCCCGGTGAGATGTAACATTTCCACAGTCTCTCCCCGCTCATCCAATGGTAGATGAATGATGATGGGCAGAGAAGTGTTTTTCTGCAATTTCTGAGAACACTTCAGATTTATTCCTCCCATGCTGATGTCCTGAGTCATACCATTTATCTGTAAACCACCCTGTTCCAGATTGACAGTTACCCTGATGCGATTCTCGATTCGTGGTGTTTCCCGCTTCTCGGATCCGGAACGTTCGATAGATGCTTCGGGGGCTGTAACAAAGCCACTCAATGTCACGTTGAGTCGCTCAGAAACAAGGTGCAGATCATTGGCAACCAGTGTTGTCTCCTGAGTCTTGTTTGTGGAACGTTTCAGTACATCAAAGAGTTCGTACAACCGCTCATGCAACTGAGTCAACTGCTCTGACTGTTGATGATTATATTCTGCAATGTGCCCGGTACTTTCCGTGGCACTGCCCACACCATCTTTCATCGATTCGAAAGCCAGAACCGTTTGTTTTGATTGCTGTTGTGCATTATGTACTTTTTCTACCACCTGTTGCATGGAATCCACGGAATTATCCACCTGCTCAGTAAGACTATCAATAAGGTTTGTGATCTCAGTTGTGGAATCAGCGGTTTGTCTGGAGAGCTCCTTGATTTCGCTGGCAACCACAGCAGACCCCTTTCCGGCCTCACCTGCCCGCGCCGCTTCAATGGTGGCGTTAAGTGCCAGCAGATCAGTTTGTGAAGCAATGTTCTCAATGGACTCAATGATTTTGTGAATCCGCATGGTTGCCTGTTTCAGGGTTGCCATCTGCTCCGCCGTTGTATTTACACTACTTACTGTTTCGGCGAGCTCCTCTATATTCTGAGTAACAACATCGACTCCTTCCCGGGCCTGCTGTACAGTTTTATCCACATTGAGCTGTGCCTCCTCAATATGGGTATCCACTGTCTGAGCGATTTGCTGCAAAGACTCTATGGCCTGCAGTACCTGATCGGAGCTTTCCTGCTCCCTGCTGCTTGACTCTGATATTTCTTTGGATATAATGGCCACTTGTCCCGACGATACCGACATCTGTCTGCTATTTTGTTGAACAGTGTTAATTACTCTGCTTAACACGCCGCGCATATTATCAACATTTTACTGCAGGGCGCCAAGTTCATCATTGTTTAAGGTCTCCAGTACAAGAGTGCCTCTGAGATCACCGGATCTGATCTTTTTCGTTGTCGCAACAACTTCTTCAAGGGGATGCGTGATGGAAGAGATAATCACTGAGCCAACCAGTAAAGAAAGAAAGACAGCAAAAATCCACAGCAGAATTTCAACAACCTGCATAGTACTCACCTTTGCGGCAGAGTTATCAGCAAGCATACCAATAGCCTTATTCATGGCTTTTAATGTGGACACACTGAGTTTGTTGATTTCCCGCAGAAGTTCAGGGGGGGGGGGCAACTTTTTCCTTTCACGGCATCCACTTTTATCAGCAGTTGCTGCCACAAAGTTTCCACCTTGTCCAGCTGTTTCTTTACTGCATCCGTCCCTGCTGCTGACAATTTCACTGCTTTGGTCATTCCCAGATCCTTATATGTTGTTCCACCGTTTTGCAAGGCAGCAAGAGACACATCAAACAACTTTGCACTCTTTGCCATCATTGACGGGTTGAATGCTTTTTTGGCTCCCTGCTGTAACTGGGAAAGATAAAACTCTTTAGTAAATTTCTGGCTAAGCATCCGTTGTCGACCGGCAATATTGATAACAAGGCCGTACCCCTTCTGCTGATATACAGTATAAGAGGTATAGAGAACCATAATGGTAAGGATGGAAAGAAAAAGTATGATCAGGACTCTGAGTTTTTTGGTCCACATCGAGATCCTCAATATGAAGAAGATTACCCAGTAGTTGTTTTACATTCGCCACCACCATATCCCCCTGGTATTATGATTCATTTCAACTCTGCGACGACACTCTTCCATCGACGTACCCTCATTTATTCATTGTATATGTATTAGCCTTTAAATTGAAAGAAAAATAGTTCTCAATAAAAGTCAGAATTATGACGATGAAGATCAATAAGGGAAAGTTGGAATGAAAGGCGAAACAATAATCATTGTCACTACAGCACGATACACAGGGTGGCCTAAAATTTGCTATAAATAAGCTCAGGAGGTCAATAATGACAGAATATCATGTACAGAAAGGCGATACCATCGCAGGAGTTACCCGGCAATTAAATACAAACTGGGAAGCTCTACGTAAAAATAATCCCAATGCAATCGGTCGGTCCAACAAAAACGGGAATTGGTTTTTAAAGGAAGGGGCCACGCTCCAAGTGGATAAATCCTTTGAACAATTGCTAGAGAAGGCGGAAGAACAGCAACGCCCTGAAACAGCCACTGCTCGCCCCATTTCCATTCCACAAACTAACAGTAAGATTTTGTTCTCAAATGAACAACAAGTGGAGGAGCAAAACTCCACAAACCAAAAGAATCAGCAAGGGAATGTAATAGAGCATACTCTTAAATCCGGGGAAACCCTTTGGGGCTTGGCTGTCAAAGAATACCATGTTCACATTGAAGACATCATGACAGACAATGGTATCAGCGATCCCAGATCATTACAAATCGGGCAAAAAATAAAAATTCATCTCCCTGAAAGCACAGGCGAAGAGGCTGTCGTTGCAAGCTGGTATGGAAGTGATTTCCATGGGAAACCCATGGCTAATGGCGATATCTACGATATGAACGCCGCAACCATTGCCCATAAAGAGATGCCCTTGGGCACAAGGGTGGAATTAAAGAATACGAAAACCGGAGAAAGTGTTCTGGCAGTGGTCACAGACCGTGGTCCCTATATTGCAGGACGAGATGTGGATCTATCCTATGGACTGGCCAAAAAGCTCTCTCTCGTAGAACAAGGTGTTGGCAGTCTTGTTATGCGGGTTCTCTAGTATCACAATGATGAAAGCTGCAATAGTCTCCAAAAGAATTGCTGAACAGAGTACTGGCTGACCAGCTGTTTACCAATCTCAGTAGGATGTGCAGTGCCTTTTCAGGATTCCTGACCATGCTCCTGCTCATCGACGTGCTGTACTCCTTCCATGATCAGCCCCATGAAACCGCCAAATGGCTGCGCATTTTCAAGCTCAAGAGAAATACCCTTGGTATAACTGAAGTGACCACTTTTCTTTGCAAGCAAAGCAAAAAGAGCTTCTTTGTCTATTAAATCTTTATACCGAACCTCTATAAATTCTCCGTCACTAAATTGAACAATTGCTTTGGCATCATCAAGGATCAATTCAATCTTTCCTGTTTTTTGACTGCTGTTAATCAGCTGAAAAAGCTCTACTATTCCGATTTCTTCAAGCGCTCCCGACATACCGGATGTTATGTTGCCGGAACGTAGGGCCATGGTTTGAGCCCGATCGACAAGCATTTTCAAAAGAAATAACTGTAATACGGGGTACTTTTTCAGAACGAATTTGAAGTTTTTAATACTCAAGAGTGCCGCTTCTGTTTCATCGAGGGAATGTATGGAAAAAGATACTGGCTCACCAGAAAGAAGGCTCATCTCACCAAAAATATCTCCTTTTCCCATTTCAGCAAGGCGGGCACCATCGTCTCCAATAACCCCTACTTTCCCGGATAGTAAAACAAACAGATTCACACCGGGATCTCCCTGTTTAATAACAATCTTATCCTTAGGGTACGTTTTTAATTCCATAAGCTCAGCTAGATCGTACAAAGCACCGTCATCAAGTGATTCGAAAAGCTGGAAATTACGAAGCTTGCCATAGAATTTATCCAGATGTTTTTTTCGTCTGCGTTCTTCAGCCTCGGAAAGAAGCTTCATCTGCAAAGTTGAAAAATCTTTTTTCTTTTTATATTCAAATCCTATTATGCCGGTGCAACCAGCACATTTGAATTTTGCTTTTTGTGTGCCAAGTTGACCAAACCTTTCAAAGCTATCTTGTGCTGTTGTTATCTCGATAAGTTTGGCGGTAAGAATCATACATACCGGTTTGGCCTCAGGGACAAAAGCGCAATGTCCGTCAACTCCAAATTCTTCACCTTTATTATAAATAGGACAAGATCGTTCCTCAGTGACGACGAAAACAGCATCACGAAACTTTTTTTTCTGGTGCACAATTCCTCCGGTTTGTTAGTGCCTTATTTGAAAACAGCAGTTAAAACAGGTAAACAATCCAGCCTCACTTATTATATGTTGGCAACCACTTCTTATCCAGCCGAGAACAGGTTGTAATTTTAGTATAGTTCTTCCATATGGGATCTTCAATTTTATCATGACAACTTACACATTGCCCCACTCGCAGAATACTTTGTAGCTCTTCCTTATTAAAGGGACGTAAGTCAGCCCTCGAGCCATGCTGCAAGGCCTCACCTTCGATATTTACAAAGGCATCAAAAGCTACTGTTTGCCCATCAATTGTATCCACACCCTGATCAAGTGGAGTAAATGACCACACACCGTCTTCATCAACAGAAACAGTGCCCTCGCCCAGCCCCACAGTCTTGGTTGATTGATGGCAATCCTCACAACTCCTGCCCTTGGCCTGTGTGGTATGAGGATTGATGGCAGCCATGGTAAAACGATTAAAACCACCTTCCACATTTCCATCTTTATCAATTAAAGTCACAATATCCTGACAACCGGGTGTGACAATAACCACCTCGTCTTTCCACACTGCCAGCATTGGCTTTTCATAGCGAATATAGGATCTGCCCTCTTCCCACATACCGGCAGTTTCTTCCAAAGAGAGTTTATCCAGGTGTTTTTGTGTCTCATCGCGTTTAGCATGACAACCGTAACACTGTGGAACCCACGTGGAATGACAGGCTTCACAGGTTACCCGTTTATGCCCCTTAAAATCACAAACACCTTTTTTGGGTGGCGCGAGAGGATATATTTTGTCATTTACCCGTCCCGTCAACTGATACCTGCCATCTTTTTTAGAAATATTTGTGACAGAATCACCTTTGCGTGTAACACCGGGACGTTCCGAATGGCACATTTCACAAGAAATCTCCAGCTGTTCTTCGTAGTGCGCATAACTGGTGCCATCTCCCATGATCTCATTACGGGTATGGCAATCAATGCAGGCCATCTCTTTTTGGTGATGGATATCTTCAGCAATCTCAAGATAAAACCGCTGTCCCGGCAACTGCTTTGAGCTCATGCCACCATGTTCGTAGGGAGTACCGTAGCCTTCAGACTCAAAAATACCGGTGTAGGAAATCCCGATACGCCCCGAACGATTGTGACAACGAATACAGTTTTCTTCTTCCACTTTTTTTATAATCAGAGGATGAACTTTCTTCTCCTTAGCTTCTGTTTCATCACCAAAACCTGCCACACCCTGTCGCTCTGTGCCTTTGGGTAAAAGGTAGTGACAAGCCGAACAGCCCCCTCCTTTTTCATTGAAAAAATCAGGTGCACCGGGTAAATCATTTTTTTGTTTCCAGAGATGACAGGTTGCACATAACTTCCTGAAATAATCCAATGCAAGGGAGCTTTCACCACTATCTATAAGCTGTTTCACAGTAAGATCTGTATCCTGCGAATCGGTTTCTCCCCAATAAAACAGAAGCGTTCCGATAATTCCGCGATTGGTGGCCATAAGAGAGTTCATCACCTTCTTCACATCTGTTGGATGGCAGCCTTCAATCCCACAGGTTTTTTCTACTACCCGCAAATCGCCTGGATTGAGAACAATTCCTTTATGAGCTGTTTCTTTATCAATGGCCAGCGGATCACCAAGATGGCAAGAGGCACATCCAATCACCCGTGGATCGTGGGCAGGATCAAGCTTCTCATCTTTATGGCACGAAAGACACATATCAATACGACCACTGGTGGTAATATGCACCTGATCAGGACGATCAGTTAATAATTCACGAGTAATCAGTATGCCCACGACAATAAGAAGCAAAAGCAGGAACAGCTGTTTTCCTGGTGTCCAGCTCCCGCTAGCCATTTTTTTATTGACCATCAATCAGCCCTGAAAATTCTGTACATTGGGATATCGTCTTCCGTAGCCAAAAGCTTTACTGGTCACCCTTAGACCCATGGGTGCCTGCTTACGCTTATATTCATTTATACGTACCCGGTGCAAAACATCTGTAACCAGTTCTTTTGAAAAACCACGACTGCTGATCTCTTCCACTCCAAGATGTCCCTCAAGATGCATCTCAAGAATCTGATCCAGAATTTCATAATCGGGAAGATCATCCTGATCACACTGGTCTGGTTTGAGTTCTGCCGTTGGAGCTTTGGTGATCGTACGAAGGGGAATAATCTCCTTATCCCTGTTAATATAACGTGATAATTCATAAACAAGTTGCTTGGGTACATCTGAAATAACCGCCAACCCTCCGTTCATATCGCCATATAATGTGCAGTAGCCCACTGCCATTTCACTTTTATTGCCAGTGGAAAGGAGCAGATGACCAAATCTATTGGACAGAGCCATGAGCAGATTTCCACGGATACGTGCCTGAAGATTTTGTTCTGTAAGATCCGATGGATTAGATGGCGAATCCCCAAATAAGGGTTTTAAACTCTTCTTAAACGATTCAAAAAGGTTGCTGATTGGAATTACTTCAAAGTTGCAACCCAGATTTCCGGCCAATTCCACTGCATCTTCCATGGAATCCTCTGAGCTGTATGGGGATGGAAGAGCCACCCCGAAAACATTCCCGGCTCCAAGTGCTTTGACTGCAAGGGCTGCCGTAAGGGCGGAATCAATGCCACCGGAAAGTCCAATCACCACAGACTTAAAACCGCATTTCCCGACATAATCACGGATCCCCATGATGAGAGCATCACACACTGCAGGAAGACTTGCCTCCTTTGCAGCCTCATGAAGTTCTCCACTCCAATCATCACTGTCGATAACAAGAACATCTTCTAAAAAACCAAGGGACTTTGCCCGTACTTTTCCTTGCGCATCCATGAGCAGGCTGCGCCCGTCAAAGAGAAGAGAATCCTGTCCTCCTACCTGATTTACATAAAGTAAAGGGACTTGATGTTTTGTGCAAATATTCCGAAACAGACGATGCCGGACAGCCTCTTTATTCCGTTGAAATGGAGAAGCTGAAATATTTATCAGACAATCAATTTCACCATTATCGGAAAAGAGCGTTTCTACAGGATCAGAATCATATTCACCAATTTCAGAATGCCAGATATCTTCACAAATAGTTATTCCCAGACGCAACCCGTTGCAGTGTATGATTTCCGGAGCCTCTCCCGGCTCAAACCAGCGTTTTTCATCAAAAACATCATAGGTGGGTAACAACTGTTTTTGAATTCGATGAGCAATATGACCTTTTTGAATCACAAAAGCACTGTTATATACCTTTTTCCCACTCTTCTTAGCATTTTGTTGCTCGATGCAACCAATTATGACATCAATATCGGGTAAATTACTACAAAGTTCCAAGAGAGCCTGGTCGTGTGCGTCAAGAAAAGCAGGATGTTCCAGTAAGTCACAGGGAGGGTAGCCAGACAATGCAAGTTCAGGAAAAACAACAAGGGAGCACTCTTTTTGAACCGCGTCAAGACAAGCATCAAGGATTTTCTGACAGTTATAAGAAAAATCACCTATAACTGGATTAATCTGGACTAAAGCTATCTTCATAGGTCCTCAAAACAAAATATATTCATTAAAATTTGCATCCTACAGCTCTTGTTATCACATTATGTATTGACACCCAAGCCCCGAAACAGTTCTCTTAACGTAGGTAAGCTGCAAGTAAGCACCTTGATGCCACATGTAACACTCTAATATTATTCAATTTTCACATATTCTTGTTTTTTATTGCAGGAATTATGGAGTAAGACAAAATACCACATTAGCCCATTCTTATAAATAGTAATTAGAGAATTCCTGCAGCAAAGCATTTGACCCAATCACTCTATTCCATTAAATACAAACAAGTTACAACAATACACCTAACGAATAAGTTGCATTTTCATTTCATTTTTCAGTAATAATTGGTAAAAGAATTAATTATTATTCTTTTGAAACAAGGATCCGGCAGTATATCTTCAAAAGTAGGAAAAAGTAGGAAAAAGTAGGAAAAAGTAAGCATGACTCCCAAAGACCCGACATCTCCATCAGAGATACAAATCCTTCAGCAAAACATTCTCAATGCACTGAGCAGTGCGCCCGGAGACTTCACAACTCAATGCGAACAGTTAAAAGATTTTTTAACTGAAAATAAAAAAGAATCATGCAAGATCATTCTGTATAGTCTCGTTCAACTGAAATTCACCCAGGACAACGCCTGTGAGCACTGGGATGCCATAGTTACACACGCAAAATCTTTACAAAACAAACTTGTCCGTCCAGTGGGACTGACAACTGCAGCCTGTGATTATTTCAGCACCATTCAACCAAGACTCGATAACCCTAAACTGATTGAATTTGCTCGTTTCGAAGAAACTCTTAAATCAGCTCACCAGGATTTCCTCACTGGACTTCTCAGTCGAGGTGCCTTTCAGAATCTTTTTGAGCAGGAAATTTCACGGGCAAAAAGGCATAAACGCAACACTACCCTGATCTTTTTTGACCTTGATAATTTCAAAAATATAAATGACGAATATGGTCACCTTGCTGGAGACGAGGCATTAAAACAAGTGGGAGAAATTTTTTCTCACTCAAAACGTAAAGAAGATATCGCATGTCGGTTTGGTGGAGATGAATTCGTTATTTTACTTCCTGAAACCAATAAATTTATGGGGCTGCTTGTCGGAAAGAAACTCCATGACCGTATTAACAAGCTCACTATCAACATAAAAGGTACAGATGTCCCTGTCTCATGCAGTGCTGGGCTTGCTTCTTTTCCACTGGATAGCGAAACCTCTAAAGGGCTGACAGATTGCGCTGATCGGGCCCTGTATCAGGCAAAAAGTCGTGGCAAACATGCAATCAGCCTGTTTTCAGAAGAAAAAAGGACTTTTACCAGAATAGAACTCAAACGTGATGTGAAGATACGATCCCTTTCAATTGAAGAGACTGAAGACTCCAGTAAATGTAACAACATCAGTGAAGGAGGAATCCTCATTACTTGCAGTAGCAGCTTCGATATAGGCACACGGATTGAACTGCTAATCCCTCTTCAGGACAAAACCAGCATGACCGTTATAGGATCAGTCGTTCGGGTGGAAAAATTTGACACAAATCTTTATGATATTGGCCTCAGCTTTCTAAGCCTCAATTCCTCTGTAAAATCCACCGAAACAATAGCAGAGTACGTTCTGCAACAACTAGCCTGATTGCCCTGCGGCTAAGCCTTCTACCATGCGAGCTAGTTGTGGATACAAAAAACAAGCATCCTCTACAAACGAAAGAAACCAAACAGCTCACGGAGTTACTGACATCACTTCATCTAGCTCTTAAAAATATCCAACTCTATCCTGCTGGCCATTCATTGGTAAAAAGCAGACTCCTCCTTGCATACCAGTCACTTAACAGAATGCTTAATACAAAACGAAGCATCCTGTTTGGTATTGCCAGAAATGTTATCACTTTTGAAGACTACATTTTAGGGGAAGATTCACCAGCCTGTTCAGCCTTTGCAACAATTCTCAGCCGGCATGAAATTGCTTCCATTAACTTTTCTTCCGGTGTCGGTCAACATTCCCTCTTTCTATTTCTTAAAACTGTGGGAGTCCTTCCTGAACAGAACCAGGCCGGTAAAACCCTGCAGCAGGAGCTTTCGTCTCTCAGCATCCCTCACATTGACATCGAAATAATAAACTATGACTATTTTGATCGTACAGACAACACCAGTGCAGACCTGGAAAATGATGATTCAGCCCCACTCACATGGCTGGCATTTACCCAGAAACTAACCAGAGGAATACTGGGATATCTGGGAGGCAATACAAAACCTGGTGAAGAGACACAAAATATTGCCCCGGAAGTGCTGGCAGCAGCCATCAATAAGCATGCGAAGAACCACCCGGAATTTCTCAATCTGTTTTCAACCTTACTCGATCAAATGCTGCGGCAGCCCCACGAACAGAACAGCTCAGTATCTGCCCCGGGTGGAAAGGAATTCAGCCGGATTTTAGAGTCTTTAAATCCGGAGCTGCGGAAACAATTTCTCAATATGACCCTTAAGAAATGTGACCAAAACATGGCACAGAGCAACCCTGAGAAAACACTCAGTACCTTTTCTCATTCCATTGTGCTGGAAATGCTGCAGCAGATAAACAGAAAGAATGTACATGTCTCCCCCGCGCTTCTAAACCTCATCAAAAAGCTTTCCCAAATACGAGCAAAACCGTCCCCTTCCACCCAGGCCTCCATTGCCAGACAGAAGAAAACAAGTAACCTTATGGAGCCTGAAGACCACAGCAAACATGTTAGTCCAAACTACCAGAACTCACTTCAAAAGCTTGCAGAAGCAAAACAACCCTCAAAAGCTCCAGCAGGGTTCGACCTGGATAAACACCTGGCAAGTCTGGAAGATGATTCTTTAGATAAACAAATTGTCTGTGCCACACTTATCCTCATGAAGCAATCTGCTGATGAAGAAGAATATGCCGAATTAGCCGCAAGGCTCATGGAAATAGCTCTGTTACTTCCAGACAAGGGAGCCTTTGCTCTTCTGCAGTTTACCTGCAAAACCCTATGGCAACAGGCAAAAGACAAAAAGCAGCAACGCTCCAGAAGAGTTGCATCTAAATGTCTGCAGGAATTTACACACCCAGATTTCCTCAACTACACCTACTCCATCCTCCCCGAACTCCCGGAAAAAAATTTACGGGATGCAGTGGATTTTTTGTCCCTTTTCTGTCCTCATATCCTCGAAAAACTCCTCAAGATATTCTGTATGACTCCTAAGCCTTCACTTAATAATCCTTTGGTGGCTGTCTTTAAATCATTCAGACTCGAAACGCTCACAAAAATATTCACGATTCTTCCCGAAACAACAACAGTCAAAACCCGTCGATTCCTTATTCTGGTTGAATATCTGGGGCTCCAGGGAACAGTCCGCCTCCTGCATCCTCTGCTCTCCCATGAAGATGCTGATATTCGTATTCAAGTGCTCGATTTGTTGCTTCCAATAAATGATAAAGAAGGTATCGCCACCCTTATCTCCATGTTGGAATCAAAAAATGAAATTACAGTTAACGCAGCAATTGAACTCTGCAACAGACACAATCCGCCGGCCTGTACCCAGGGACTTCTCAATCTTCTCGAATATCAGTTTGTAAAACAATCCGCCATTGAACGAAACAGGAAACTCTTTCTTATACTCAGCCACATCGGTGATCCAAGGGCATTACCCTGTCTTGAAAAAATTGCCTTTACAAAATGGCCGTTCCACAGGGAACAGCTCTTAACAATGAAAAGGATTCTCTTTTATTCGTTAAAAGGGTATGGAAATAAAGATAGAATAAAATTAGTTAGAAGGGGATTGAAGCTAAAAGATAAGGAGATTCACAAAATATGTAATTCTCTCCTTTTGGGACAATAAAGAGCCAAGAAATCGAAACATCATGAGACCTCCTGGTATCAACCAACAAAACCGGATCCATCAACACACATTCAACACCCTTTATCTGCTTAGAATTGTCATCAGCAACACACGTCTATATTCCATCGACCACCCGCAGACCAGAGAAATGATCGACAAGGCCTTTATCAGCCTCAAAAAGACCCTGAGAGCCACTAAAGAATTAAATATCCTTATTATTGATAATGACTTAATTATCAATAATAAGGCCATCCGCTTTGAGGAATCAGAATATTTTTCCCTCTTCATTATGGTTCTGCAGGAAAAGAATATCAGCCATCTTACTTTTAACCATCAAGTCACAAAGATAGAGTTGACCCGTTTTCTCAAAGACCTCTCTTCGCCAGAAATCACAACAGTTAAAGACTGTCCGGGTATTGTTTTTGGGAAACTTAAACTAAACGAAGGACCACGAGACACTCTTTCACCAGAGGATCCTCTCTTTTTGAGTAGTCCTGACATCAGAACAAACGAGAAGAACCAGGAACTCATTATTAAGCTGAACGCCCTGTCGGATAAACAATTGACAATGGCACAGGAACTCTACTTTTCAATTAGAAAAAACCAGAATGCCGACCTCCGCGGAGTACAGGAAGGCATGTCCTCTTTTGTGGATCTATTTTCCAGAAACCTGAACCCGCTTTCCTTGCTCACCACATTAAAAACAAGTGACGAATACACTTTTACCCATGTAATAAATGTTTGTATCCTGACACTCGCCCAGGCAGAATCGTTGGGATTTACAGAAAAGTATCTGTATGACATTGGGATAACTGCGACACTATACGACATAGGAAAAACGTTTATCCCAGAAGAAATCCTGAACAAACCAGGTCCACTGGATAAGGATGAGCAAAAAGTGATTACAGGTCATCCTGCCAAAGGGGCCGGGTATCTATTGGGTATAGCTGACGCGCCCAAACTGGCATTTCTTGCAGCCCTTGAACATCATATCCATTTTGATGGTGGAGGATACCCAAGCATTGGGAAAACATGGCACACAAATATCGTAAGTCAGATGATATCCATTGCAGACACTTATGACGCCATGCGGTGCTCAAGACCTTTCCGCAGGCCCAACTCTGCAAAGTTCATTCATGATCTACTGGTCAAAAAGAAAGGAACGAGCTTTAACCCCTTTCTTGTCGACAATTTCATTGCACTTCTTGCAAGAAAACAGGATCTACAGCCTTGAACCTTCTGTCACCTTCTTTTTCCTTGATCGCTGGTATTTATTCACCGCCCGATTGTGTTCCCGAAGAGTCGCTGAAAACTTGTGGCTCCCATCATTTTGAGAGACAAAATAATAAAACCTGCTCTTCGTTGGATGTAAAACAGCTAACAACGCAGCTTTGCCGGGATTACTGATGGGACCAACGGGCAATCGTTTCAGGGTATAAGTATTGTAGGGAGTTGGGGTTCGCAGGAGCTTTCGAGTAATTTTACCGGAATAATTCTCAACTCCGTATACAACTGTGGGGTCAGACTGCATACGCATACCTTTTTTCAGACGATTAAAAAAGACGCCGGCAATAAGTGGGCGTTCTTCAGCTTTTGCCGTCTCTTTTTCAACCATGGAAGCCAGGATAAGGACTTCATAGGGAGATAAATCAAGGGGTGCGACTGCCTTAATCTCTGTCCATACTGTGAAAAAATGACGCACCTGCATGCGAATGAGATCAGCTGTCGTGTGTCCTTTCCGAGTCAGATGATAGGTATCCGGGTACAAATACCCTTCCAGACTTTTACGTGAGCCAAGCCCTAAACTTTTCAAAAAAACGGGATCTTCTGCCAGGTGAATAAAGTCTTCTGCATCACACCAGCCACCATCCGCAAAGACCCTTGCAATCTCAGCAATATTCAATCCTTCCCGAATGATAACAGCGTGCTGAATAGGTTTTGCAGTGGCCAGTTCTTTAAGTAGTTCCTGAGGTGTCTGACCACGATGCAAAGCAAACTCGCCTGCCTGCAACCTGGAAGCAAGCCCAAGATAGCGCGCAAGAAAAAGAAAACGCACATCATCTTTCACAAGACCTGATCCTGCTAAAATGGTGTTTATTTCCTTCACAGAGGCTCCCTTGGGGACAATAACAACCTCCGATTCACTCTTATTTCCTGCTGCTACCTGAGTCGTAAACTGTAAAAACCAGCCTGCAAGGCACAGCAAAACAGCAAAAAGAGAGATGGCCAACACAAGGATGACCTTTTTTTCAGTGGTACCACCGCAGGAATTCTGATCTTCTGCTACCATCACTACCTGACTATTTCTTCTTCAACTTCTTCTTATTTTCGCCGTTAAAGGCAATCGCAACCACCTCATCCATATCTTTTACGGGATAAAATGTCATTTTTTTCCGTATCTCCGGCGGAATTTCAACCAGATCCTTTTCATTCTGCGCAGGAATAATTACCTGGTTTAGGTCGGCTCGAACTGCAGCCAGTGCTTTTTCTTTCAATCCACCAATGGGCAGCACTCTGCCTCGCAATGTCACTTCTCCTGTCATTGCCAGTTTTTTGGTTACCTTTTTTCCGGTAATAGCAGAGTAAATAGCCGTAGCCATAGTGATTCCAGCAGAAGGTCCATCTTTTGGGATAGCGCCTGCAGGCACATGAACATGCATGTCATGACTATCGAAATAGTCCTCTTTCACACCAAGCTCATCACAACGGCTTCGACAATACGTTAGAGCAGCCTGTACGGACTCTTTCATCACATCACCAAGCTGTCCTGTGAGTGTCATCTTACCTTTACCAGGCATGATGTTTACCTCAATGGTCAGAATTTCACCCCCCACCTCAGTCCAGGCAAGACCTGTAACTAAACCGGGTTGGTATAACTGCTCAAGTTCTGACTCTGGTATGGTTTTAGGAGGACCAAGGTAACGGTCAAGGGTATTACGGCTTATGGAATATGGCCCCTTACCGCCTTCTGCAATTTTTCTTGCGACCTTACGGCAAATCTTACCGATTTCACGCTCAAGATTTCGTAAACCCGCTTCATGGGTATAATGGCTGACAATATATGCAAGTGCGCCATCTGCAAACTTTAGATGCCGGGGTTTAATACCATTCTCTTTAACCTGGCGGGGTAACAGATACTTATTGGCAATAACCACCTTCTCTTCCAGCGTATACCCTGAAAGTTCTATGATTTCCATCCTGTCCAGCAGCGGCCCTGGAATGGTATCGTATCTGTTGGCTGTGGTTATAAACATGACCTTGGAAAGATCAAAGGGCATATTCATATAGTGATCGGTAAATTCAAAATTTTGTTCAGGGTCAAGCACCTCCAAAAGAGCAGAAGAAGGATCACCACGATAGTCTGAGCCGATTTTATCGACCTCATCCATCATGAAAAGGGGATTATTTGAATTA
Organism: uncultured Desulfocapsa sp.; assembly: GCA_947311475.1. Classification (GTDB taxonomy): domain Bacteria; phylum Desulfobacterota; class Desulfobulbia; order Desulfobulbales; family Desulfocapsaceae; genus Desulfocapsa. The sequence goes on along the minus strand of CAMZLK010000124.1, from coordinate 11,133 downwards.
ACTGTTTTTAAGCCTTGAATAATTCTACCAGGCATAGCACCAATATATGTCCGCCGATGTCCACGAATTTCCGCCTCATCACGCATTCCACCAAGGGAAAGACGATAAAACTTTCTTCCCATTGCCCTTGCAATGGATTGCCCAAGAGATGTTTTTCCAACACCTGGTGGCCCGATAAAACACAGGATCGGCCCTTTGGTATCGGGATTTAATTTGCGTACAGCAAGGTATTCAAGAATCCGCTCTTTAATTTTATCCAAACCAAAGTGGTCGTTATCGAGTACTTTTTTTGCAGCCACAAGATCCAGCTTATCTTTGGTTCCTTTTTTCCAGGGAACATCAAGAATCCAATCAATATAGGTACGGATGATGGTTGCCTCAGAGGAATCAGGGTGCATCATCTCCATACGATTAACCTGTTTTTTGGCCTCTTTACGTACTGATTTCGGCATCTTGGTCTTTTTGAGCTTACGTAGCAGGTCATCAATTTCCTGACCACGTTCATCAACATCACCAAGTTCCTTTTGCAGCGCATGGAGCTGTTCACGCAAATAATATTCGCGCTGCGATTTGCTCATTTCTTCCTTGGCATCCGATTGAATTTTGGCCTGAACCGTTGAGACTTCCAGCTCTTTAGTCAGCAAGTCATTGACAAGCTGCAAGCGTTTTACTGGATTTAATTCTTCAAGGATGGCCTGTGATTCTGTTATTTTCAAACGTAGATTCGAGCCAACAAGATCAGCCAATCGTCCGGGTTCTTCAATATTGTTGATGATCATCATCAAATCAGCCGAGAGAATACCGCGAAGCGACATAATCTTTTCTGTCTGTTCCCGCACCGTGCGCATGAGCGCTTCAGTGGCCACATCAGTTACGTCTGCTTCTTCTTCTATAAGGGTCTTAATCTTAACCAGACAATAAGGCTCCGTCTGTGAATATTTTTTCACTTTTGCCTTGGATACAGCCTGTACAAGCACTTTCAATCTCCCGTCAGGAAGTTTCAAGGTACGCATAACCATGCACACCATGCCTGTTTTATAGAGATCTTCCGGCTCCGGATTGTCGCGGGTGGCGTCTTTCTGGGTGAGAAGCATGAGGAGCTTATCTCCTTCAAGTGCAGCATTTACTGCCTCAACAGAACTGGGACGTCCTACAAAAAGCGGAATAATCATATAATTAAAAACAACAACATCCCGGACTGCCATCATCGGCAATTCGGGTGGTATAACCATATCTTCATGGTCCGTAAAATCGTCCATGCCTATGGATAAGGAATCATTAAAATCCACAAAAAACCTCCTGAAATCAAGAAGAGAATTATTTATATATACTTATAATAGTCACAGAAACGTAAACACTGGACATATTGAAGTCAAGCCAGCATTCGTCTGTGATAACTCTTCATTCATTTTTTCTTGAATATTTCACAGTTTTACTCCATACTGTTTCAATATTCATCAACACTGTCCGTTAGTTACCCTATCCTCTCAGCAAGAAGGAAATAATGCTTACTACAAAATCTTTTTTTGACCTGTCAGATTACCCCCATGCTACTCTTTTTGATAATAACAAACCAGTGTGGGAAGCATTGAACAATCTAAAAAATTATATGGACAACCACGAGTATCCAAAATTTAATTCCGAACTGATTCAGGACGGTGTCCCTCTTCAACAAGCTGTCATTCTCCATCAGGGACAAATTTTTTCCGCAGTGGGATACACAGTTAAACATGGAGACACGACCAAAGGTAATCTATTAATACGTAAAGGCAATTCCGAACTGACAGGCGCCGCAATTATCATGGCAGGTGCAATTCTTTTTGGTGACAGAATCGACATCGGTGAAGGAGCACTGGTGGAAGGTGGAGCACTGATCAAATCACCTGCGATTATCGGCGAGTGCACAGAAGTCCGACAAGGGGCATACCTTCGTGGATACTGTCTCACAGGAAAAAGATGCGTTGTAGGACACACCACTGAAGTGAAACATTCTATTTTCTTAAATGACGCCAAGGCAGGTCATTTTGCCTATCTTGGTGATTCCATCCTTGGCCAGGACGCCAATCTCGGTGCCGGAACAAAATTTGCCAATCTCAAATTTTTGGGCGGAAATGTTTCTATTCGGACAGAAAATGGACTGGTCGATACTGGACGACGAAAATTTGGCGCCATACTTGGTGATGGAGCACAAACCGGTTGCAACTCGGTTACCAACCCGGGAACCATCATTGGCCAGGAAGGCATCCTGATGCCAAACACCACTGCCCCATCCGGGTACCACAAACCAAGAACAATTATTCGCTGATTAGCAGTAAGGAGCCGTCCGGAAATAACTGCAAACTCCCAGCTCTTATTTTATTTGAAAGCATTTTCCATCCGCCCTTGATTTTGTGCATAATGCCATTATGTTTTGTGTAATGGCACATAACAAAGTGTGTCAACAGGTGCAAAATTTAAATGGAGACAATTATGAAAATTGCAATAACAGCAACAGGAAACACCTTGGATTCAACGGTTGACCCCCGTTTTGGACGGGCAGCATGGTTCCTGATTGTAGACACCGACACCAAGCAGTTAATTGAAACAATTAATAACACCGCAGGAAAAGAAGCAGCCCACGGTGCCGGAATTTCAGCAGCAGCGCAAGTTGCAGACAAAGGAGTGGAAGCACTCCTCACCGGTAGAGTCGGCCCCAAAGCTTTACCTGTACTTGAAAAAGCCGGTGTAAAGGCAGTAAATGATGTCAGCGGCAGCATACTTGATGCCATTAATCAATACACAGGAACTGCGAGAGTTTCCCCACAAGAGGCAAGTCAGAGACAAACACAGCCCCCCACTCAAAATGGTGGTCGGAGTCAAGGCCGAGGTTGCGGATGTGGCAATGGCCAGGGCCGGGGACAGGGTAAAGGACAAGGCCGCGGTCAATGTCGCAGATAAATAAAAGAATACGGAGAAAAATACCATGCAGATAGCGGTTGCCAGCGGCAAAGGGGGCACGGGAAAAACAACAATTTCCACCAGCCTTGCTCTAAGCGCAGATACAGCGACTCAATACCTTGACTGTGATGTAGAAGAGCCAAACGGACATATATTTCTAAAACCTGAATTTGATTTCAGCGAAACCTGTTTTGTAACTATCCCAAAGCTTGATGAGTCGCGCTGTACTGCCTGTGGAAAATGCCGGGATATTTGCAGTTTTAATGCAATTGTTCAATTTGGCGAAAACGTAATGCTGTTTCCGGAAATGTGTCACTCCTGCCTGGGCTGTTTTCTGGTTTGTGAAGAAGATGCACTCATCAGGGAAAAGAGAGAAATCGGGCTTCTGGAATCTGGTATGGCAGGCGATATCCATTTTGTCCACGGCCGTGTCCGCATTGGAGAGGCCATGGGAGTTCCACTCTTAAAAGCGGTAAAACAAAAAGCTGATCCTGAAAAGCTGGTCATAATTGATGCTCCCCCCGGTACTTCATGTCCTTTTGTTGAAAGTATCGGTGACGCTGATTATGTAATACTTGTTACCGAGCCAACTCCATTTGGCCTCCATGACTTAAAGCTTGCCGTAACAGTTCTAAACAATTTCAAGATACCCGCTGGTGTTATCATTAACCGATCTGATCTTGGAAATAAGGGTGTAAAAAACTATTGTGAAGCTGAAAATATTCCAGTGCTCCTTGAAATCCCATTTCAACGTGACATCGCCGAAGGATACGCACGAGGAAAAACTCTTGTGGAAACAGTACCAGAGTTCCGCGCAGTTTTTAGTGCCTTACTTCATGATTTCTGCAATATAAAACAAGAAACTGGGGAGGGGTAATTGCAATCATATTATCATGTTATACCACCAAGAACTTACTTGCAGTTCACCTGCGTTAGCAACATGCTGTCTCAACTCGCCTTAGAAATCGAAAAATAACGGTGAAGCTATGAAAGAAATACTAATAGTTAGTGGTAAAGGAGGCACGGGTAAAACAAGTATTGTCGGATCCTTTGCCCATTTGGCAGAAAATAAAATCCTGGTGGATTGCGACGTGGATGCTTCCGACCTCCATCTTCTTCTCACTCCGCGCCCGACCGAAGAACACGAGTTCAAATCAGGTGTTAAAGCACGAGTTGACGCAGACAAATGCAGTAGCTGTGGAATGTGCGCTGAACTCTGCCAATTCGATTCAGTCACCATGGAGGATACTGCCGTCATTTCCGAGATAAATTGTGAAGGTTGCGGCGTTTGCGCCCACTTTTGCCCGGAAGAATGTATCATTCTCGATGAAAACCACTGCGGTTCCTGGTATGTGGCAGACACGGACTATGGGACACTTGTCCATGCACAACTCTTTGCAGGAGAAGAAAATTCAGGAAAGCTGGTCTCTTTTATTAAAAATAAAGCAAGAGAACTTGCAGAAGAGACTTCAACTGAGCTTATCCTGATTGACGGAGCCCCGGGAGTTGGCTGCCCGGTCATTGCCTCCCTATCAAACGTAGATCTTGCTGTTGTAATCACAGAGCCAACATTATCCGGACAGCACGATCTTGAGCGAATTCTTGATCTCACCGATCACTTTAAGATTCCGGCACTCATCTGTATAAATAAATGGGATCTGCATCCTGAAATGAGTGATAAAATTGAAACCGCCTGCACGACAAGAGGTGTGAAGCTTCTAGGAAAAATCCCCTTTGACAGGGAAGTCATCGACTGCCAGCTCCAGGGTGTAGCTGTAACCAGCAGCAACACAAGCCCCGCCTCTTTATCAATCCGGGATATCTGGGAAAAGTTACAGCAAAAAATAGATTCGCTTGATGATAAAACATCACTCGATGGACCTGTTTCCATTTAAAGGGATGTAACGCAGGTGAACTGCAAGTAAGTGCCTTGGTGCCTATGCCAATAATTTGAGTTTGAAACACTTTGGGTTTTCTTGTTTTTTATTACAGCTCTTCAGGAGTAAGGCACTAACGCGGATAAACCGCAAGTAAGTGCCTTGGTGCTTATGCTAATAATTTGAGTTTGAAACACTTTGGGTTTTCTTATTTTTTGTTACAGCTCTTCAGGAGTAAGGCACTAAAACGCAAGTTCCTCCGCCCGCCAGGAACTTGCCGGTGGTTGTACCTTTATCCCTCAGAATGGCTGGTTACATCCCGCTTACGAATCTTCCAGTTTGTACAATATGCATCGTTTACAATTTTTACAGTTTACTTTCCTCTTAGAACTATGTTTGTTGTAAACCTACAACATTTTGTAAACAAACTAACCCGGAGCACCCCTTATGACCGCACTCATCAATAGCCAGGATTTCATAACTTCAATAGCAGAAAGCCTGCAATACATTTCCTACACCCATCCCCGTGATTTTATCCAAGCCATGGCAAGGGCCTATGAACGGGAAAAAAGCCAGGCAGCAAAAGACGCCATGGCCCAGATCCTTATTAATTCACGCATGGCGGCCATGGGACAGCGCCCAATCTGTCAGGATACAGGAATCGTCACCGTATTCCTGCAAATCGGTATAGAATGTCAGTTTGACACAAAACAAAGCATCCAGGAAATGGTAGATGAGGGAGTACGACAGGCATACAGCCATCCGGACAACCCTTTACGTGCCTCAGTTGTGGCAGATCCTGCCGGCCAAAGAGTAAACACCAGGGACAATACTCCTGCAGTTATCTATACAGAGCTGGTGGCAGGATCTACAATTGATATTCGCATAGCGGCCAAAGGTGGTGGCTCTGAGAATAAAAGTAAGTTTGTTGCACTGAATCCCAGCGATTCCATTGTTGACTGGGTTATCCGCACAGTCCCCAAAATGGGGGCTGGCTGGTGCCCTCCCGGTATCCTTGGTATCGGCATTGGTGGTACTGTTGACAAAGCCATGGTTCTGGCCAAAGAGTCTCTAATGGAACCTATAAATATTCAGGATCTCCTTCAAAATGGACCGAAGAATAGAAAAGAAGAATTACGGCTTGAGATTTATGAAAAGGTAAACAATCTTGGAATCGGGGCCCAGGGCCTCGGTGGGCTCACCACAGCTCTTGATGTGAAAATTCTTGATTGCCCTACCCATGCGGCATCCCTACCCGTTGCCATGATTCCCAACTGCGCCGCAACCCGCCATATCCATTTTACACTTGATGGAACCGGCCCTGCTCATTTTACGCCGCCACGCATTGAAGATTGGCCGCAAATTGAATGGGAGGTTGGTGAGAGTGTCAAACGTGTACAGCTAAATGGAATCACTAAAAAGGAAATTGCATCATGGAAAACAGGTGAGACGCTGCTTTTAAATGGTACAATCCTCACAGGCCGTGATGCCGCACATCGAAGAATTCAATCTTTTCTGCAAGATGGAAAGCCTTTTCCGGAGGGCGTTGACTTCAAGGGAAAATTTATCTATTACGTGGGCCCTGTTGATCCTGTGAACGGTGAAGCTGTAGGACCTGCCGGCCCCACCACATCCACCCGTATGGATAAATATACGGATATGATGCTCAACCAAACTGGACTTATTGGAATGATCGGCAAATCAGAAAGGGGAGATGCCACCATTGAGTCCATCCGTGAACATGGGGCTGTTTATCTTATGGCCGTGGGTGGGGCAGCATACCTTGTTTCAAAGGCAATCAAGAAGGCTCGTGTGGTCGCCTTTGAAGACCTGGGGATGGAGGCAATTTATGAATTTAAGGTGGAAGACATGCCGGTAACTGTTGCCGTTGACAGTCGAGGTGAATCTATTCACAAAACCGGACCTGCACTCTGGAGCCAAAAAATCCGGGACTACAGGAAGCTTGATTAAAACTGCCGATCACCCATAATTACCAGATTTGCATGTATACATTTTCTGTCTAAAATTTGGAGATCATACAAAAGTACTCCAACATAATCTTCTGATAAGCACAAACACCTTATCATTCCGACATATTGAACGCCGGAACGATAAGCCGTAGAATCACACTGACCCTTTTATCAGTTTGCCTTCTTCACAGCAGAAGCAAGACCAATGGCCTCATCAAGCATAGCATTTGCCTTGGTGAAGTTATGAAAGCCCCAACTGCCATCGAGCACTACAAAGGAGACCTTTTGCCGTGCTTGAGCAAGTTTACCTTGTGCAGCACCTACTTTACTTCCAATAAGTGCTTTTTCGGCAGCCGCAATGGCTTCCTGAGCAGTGGTAATTTTTTCGCGAATTGCTGTTTGATGTCCTTTTAATAATTGATGACTTTGTTCATTGGACTGAATAGCATAAGCTTTAATAACACGGGAAATCTCACCTTTTTCAGGTTTTACATGACATTGATCACAGGCCACCCGCATCCCCCAACGATCTTTATGCTCGGGGTTAATGGAGTTAAAGGTATGAGAACGACGATCCCAATGCTGTTTTACTTTGTCGGTACCGGCAGAGCCATACACAACAAGAGGCATGTGGCAATTCACACATGTCACACCAGCCATTTGCATTGTGGAACCCATAAACATCTCCATATTGGGTCGTTTTGCTCTCCCGCTTTCATTATGACAATTATTACAAATATCCTCTTTTTTCATCCTGAGATCACGATTAGCTGTTGCACTGCAAGTGGAATGACAGGTATTACAGGTTATGCCCTCTGTAAAGTGCTTACTCTGCACTAAGTCCAGGTATTGCTGACGGTTTTTGCGATTTTGATTATTAGGCCAAAAACTTTTAATCTTGCCTTCACCAAAATATGTCCATGGTACAAACCGATCGTGCAGATCCTGATCTCCAGGAAGAAAACCAAGCTGAAAACCGAAACTCTTCTTCTTGCCGAACTTCTTCATGGACGCACTGTTATTCCCCCGAATATGACATGTTGCACAAAGCTGAATCTGTTGTAGAGACGTCAGATCCGTTACCGGGTTTATAATCGCTGTATTCTCAAGTTTAACACCATCTTTCTCAGCTTTTCTGGCTTGCTCGTTATGGAGACTTCCCGGTCCATGGCAATGTTCGCACGTAACACCATATTCGACTCTGGTTCCGTTCCATAATTTTGTTTCTTTATCATATGCGGGCACATATCCAAGCTGATGGCATCCAGCACATTTCACTTCGACTGAGCGGTAATTTATATCAAGAAACTCATCGGGTGTACGCGGCACAGCCTGTCCGTCTTTGTAAACCCACCAGTACCCTGGATTATATCCCTTTTTTCGCCATGCTTTATCGGCAACTACCCAACGCATAGGAGTAGGAAAAAGATTATCACCAACTTTTGCATAATAGTGCTGCTCCCAGTTACCACCACGAACAAATGCAACCTCATGTGTCTGGTTATTTTTGGGATTACTACTATCAATTATTGTAAAAAGAAACTTATCATCTTCACGATGCAGACGCATGGAAACAGTTACCTTGTCTTTCACAGCTTTTCCTTTGGCATCCATGAGTTTTTTAGGCTTTGTAAATTTCAACTCGACATTATCAAAATTTGGGTCCATTATCTCAGGACGAACAGGACGATTAGCCTTACTGTGCCATGAATTTTTCCAGCTGGTATAAGCCTTTTCGTGACAACTCTTACACGATTCTGAACCTGCATATGTCGCACCTTCAAAATATTTTTGACCACTGCTTACTGTTGGGGCTTTTCCTGAAGCAACGGGTAAGGTTTCTACAGATGAGGCAGATTCCGAACTCCACGCTAAAGGAGGTAGCCAGATAATCCCTGTTGTCAGTAATACTGCGGTAAGTAACTGCCATGCAAACGATCGAATAATCATTTTTCCTCTCCCAAGGTAAAGTATGTAACGTCGCACTGAGCAGAATCGGCCTAATCCAGATCGTACTTTTTTTTGCGGGTATCCGGTATTAGGACGACTTCTGCTCAAGTACCTTAATAAATGTAGCCTTTAGCGGAACCTTTCAAGGTACTCGAACAGGGACTGCTCGAGAATAGGGGATTTATTTTTCAATGCCTTACTTCATGATTTCTGCAATAAAAAACACGAAACTGAGGAGAGTCAATCGCAATCATATTGTTACGTTATATCACCAAGACACTTACTTGCAGTTCATCTGCGTTAGTTATTATTTTTTGCCTGGTTGAGGGATTTTATTCATGCCTCATACAGCCAGAAAAGTTATGCAGTATGCGCCCCATCGCATTGTCCGAAAAATAAATCTGTCCCCTTTTTCCCCTTTTTCCAGGTTCATTGTAAATCTGTCTCCAATATTTCATCAACTGGCAATATCTGTTTGCCATGACGGACAGTGAGAATAGATAATTTTGTTTTTTCAATTCGGTAAATAATGCGATAGTTAGCAAAGATAATTTCTCTAATCTCCTTTCTCGAAATTTCTGGAACCTCCCGACCCATTTCAGGCGATAATTTCAACAAGTCAACTTTCTCAAATACCTTTTCCACCCACGATTTCGCAGCAGATGGGTTGTCAATTGTGATATAACCAGCAATTTCAGAGGTTCTCTCCACTGCCAAAGGAGACCATATAATTATCATGCCGAAACACTTTTAAGGATCATTTCTTTGGCATTTTGGTGCTCTATGCCCTCTCCATTTTCAATTTGGCTGACAGAGATTTGAATATCTTTAAGCAATTCAATTTTTTCTTGCATTGATTCATATTCCCCAACATCTAATAGAACCGCAGCTCCTTTCCCATGCTGAGTAATTATGAGAGGTCTTTTGGTGTCGTGAACTTGTTTCAGAAAAGAAGCAATTCCCGTTCTGAATTCAGACATGGATCGTATATCTTGGTCAATTCTAAGTCTTGGCATGATGTCACCTCAAAGTTATCATTCTGCGTACACAATAACGTACTTTTACTGGTGCGTCAAATTGTACCTTAGGGAGACATAACGCTAGCCATAACCGGAGCCAAAATGTGGAGCGCAGCGCAACATTTTGGCGTCCGAGTTTATGGCATTGTTAGCCATTACCATACACGATGGAGCTTTTCTAACATCTTTTCTAATTCGTCAATATGGTCTAGGATTGTTGTTCTTATGTATTGAAATTGCTCGCCATTTCCCTCTTGCCCCAAATTCCATATTTCCGCTACCTGATCAGGTTGACACTGTACTTGGGAAAAATGACCTCTCGTATCTCGTGGAAAATTGATTACCGTTTTATCTCTTGGTAGTTCTTTTTGTTCCATGCAGATCAGTTTCGTGGCGACAATGGTATTGATATTTTCAAAACCTTGCCCTCTTCGGTTTTTCATACCTTCAAAGTAAGGGTATAAGTGATTACTCAGCAGTCTAAATTCTTTGACAAAATCGCTTAACGAATCGGATGTTTTTTCTATATGTGCTTTTACATTGTCTGGCAAAAACTTGTATCCCAATTTTAACTCGTTCTTTTTCAACACCGAGACGTACTCACTTAAATCACTGCTAAAAAGATAAGCTTCCAGTACGCCTTTTCTGATTTCCGGCAATGTGTGTTGTAATTTTTCCGAAAATTCAGATAAACGCATTTTCTTCTCTTTCCAACGGCCATATGATTTCGTCAGAAGATACGCAATGTATGTACCTATCAGAGCTATCAGCAACGCTATAAGGAATTGTTCCATTAGTTACTCTTTATTGGCTAACAAGTTATTCTCCAGTTTCCTGATATCACCACAAAAAAGGTTATCTTGACAACCTGTTCCATCCATGACACACGATTTCTAACCGGATATCACTCAAAAAACAGATGCTATCAAGAAACAGGATATCAGCAATGATCCAACTTCCATAAAGCTTGCTTAAAAAAACAATTTACATATTCGGCATGCACATAATCCAGTTAAATGCATTTCACACACAAAATCAATCCCATGAGAGGGTATCAAATAAAATATGCTGACATAACACACTACCGACAAGGCAACATAAGTAACCCGCCAAATTGTTCAACCCTCGAAATATACTACAAAAATACAACACGATAAGAAGTGTTGGCTCATTAATGTCATAGAGATGTCGTGTTCAAACTCCTTAAACAATGTATACTGGTATACAAATAACAACTTAAAATCAGGAGTTATTATGGATATCAAGAAATTACGTTTACAGCGGGCATGGAGCCAGGAGCAACTTGCAGAGTGTAGCGGAATCAGCGTACGCACAATCCAACGACTTGAAAAGGGTGGTCAAATGAGTCTGGAATCACGT
>CAMZLK010000123.1 GCA_947311475.1 uncultured Desulfocapsa sp. | reverse complement strand
GATCTAGCGTCGGGAAGAAAAAATAATACCGGAAACTTTAAAAAGAAATACAGGGTTAAGAGGTGAGAAATAAGATCTAATGTTCATCTGTTTTTCCGTTTAAGTATCAATACCCAGAGGATAAAGCAGGTTATTTTGTTGGAGAGTCGTCTTACAACCAGCGAAAGAAATATCAGTTTTTTGGAGATTTAAATTAATTTTTGAAAAAAGAGGTAGAGAGCGAGTGCGAGAAATAGAGAGAGAGAGAAAGATAGAGAGGGAGAGAGAGAAAGACCTGTGCCAGACATGACATGCTTTCTTGTATATTCTCCCGTTCTTACGTTTTCGATGTACGGGAGTAATGCAGGATCGGGGTATTATATAAAATTAGTATTTACTACTCAATTGCTAACTGAATAAAACAAAATTTAACTCAACAAAGGAAAATAGAAATGAAGAAGATATGTTCTCAAATAGTGCTGTTGAGCATTCTTGTATTGTCGGTAGTAAGTTCCTGTGCCGCCGTCTTGTCTAAAAGTTTTGATGTTGCTATTTTGCCAAATGAGCCTTTTCAGAAAGGCTTTCAAAAAAGTATCACTGTTGATTCCATCAACGAACAGAATATACAACTCACATTATTTAACGGTGACACAAAAGATGGTGGAAGCAGATGTGCAGATAGCATTATAGGTGAAGGACTGGTGAGCTATTTAAACGGGTTAAACTCTCCGACTTTATACAGCCTCGGTGATAATGAATGGACAGACTGTCATCGAATCAGCAACGGAAATTATGACCCACTTGAACGATTATCTCTTTTAAGAAAAATTTTCTTCAACAAAGCAACAACTCAAGGTGTAAAACCAATGTCTGTTAAGAGGCAAGGAGAACTTGGGGAAAAATTTAGCGAAAACAGTCAGTTAGTTTACGGTGACGTAATGTTTACCGCCCTTCATATCGTAGGGAGCAACAATAACCTTGTCGTAACTGAAAAACAGTGCAAAAAAAAATCAAACCGGGCACAAAAAGATTGTAATGCTGCCACCACTGAATACAAAGAAAGAAATCGACGGGATGTCGAATGGCTTAAAGATTCATTCAAAATCGCCAGGGATGAAAATCTGGCAGGAGTTGCACTGCTTATTCAGGCCGATATTTATTTCCCCTTTGAATTGAGTGATGGTGGCTATGATGATTTTTTAAAATCACTTGATGAAAAGAACGGCTTTACTGATTTTTTTAATACCCTGGTCAATGAAACACATAATTTTAAGGGCCAGGTTGTGTTAATCCACGGTGATTCGCACTATTTTAAGGTCGACAAACCCATGTTTGAAAAAAATGGAACATTAACGCCGAATTTCACCAGAGTACAGACATTTGGCAGCAATGAAACGAGCTGGGTAAAGATGCATGTTAATCCTCAAAGTAACAATGTCTTTTCTTTTCAACCCATTATCTTGCCTAATGTGAGAGAACTCCAACAGAAATGATCCTGTAATCACAAAAGGATGAGGTCACAAAAAATGCCATTTCGTTCTCGTGAACCTATCTGGCTACAGCTAAGCCAACGAAATGAGAATCCTTCAGAGATCTTGCAGAATTGCTACCATCAAGGTGAGTTTTATGCACAATATTGAGCGAATGGCAATAACCCGACGGGCGTTTGTCAGCTGTCTGCTTGCTTCTGGCTGTTTTCTTGTTATTCCGGACAGTCTCCAGGCATCTTCACCCATTATTCAGATACGGGATCTATATAACCGTGACCTGTCTTTTTCTGATCTGGCCCTCTCTCTCGAGAACAAAATGGTTGAGGTGACCGGTTTCATGGCTCCCCCGCTCAAGGCGGAATCCAGCTTTTATGTTCTCACCCAGCGACCAATGGCAGTCTGTCCTTTTTGTGAAACAGACGCCGACTGGCCAGATGATATTATTGCCGTGTACAGTAAAAGGATCGTCAAAGTCGCTCCATTCAATATCAAGCTGGTAACGAGGGGAAAGCTGAAGCTTGGCTCCTTTACAGATCCGGAAACGGGATTTGTAAGTCAGGTTCGGCTAGGCAATGCGGTGTACAGGAGGAAGCGATAATGTTCGGTTTATCTCTGGAGAGAGTGAGCGTTCAGGGAAATGGCAAGCGCCCAATTCTCGATATAGCGTCATTTTCAGTGGATCCCGGTGAAAAGATCGGTATCTGCGGGCCTTCGGGAGCCGGTAAATCAACCTTTCTTCATATGCTTTGCGGCCTGGTGGTTCCCTGCAGCGGGAGCATTTTCTGGGGAGATACCGATCTGCGTTCTCTGTCTGAAAACAACAGGGATCTTTTCAGACAGCGATTTTTAGGCCTGATCTTTCAGGAACCGTGTCTTTTTGAAGAGCTGAGTGCATTGGAAAATGCCTCTCTTGCCGCATCCTTTGTCCCGCCATCCGCCCGGCATGATATCCGGGAAAGAGCTGCATTTTATCTGGAACGATTCGGTCTTCCGAAAACGGGGAGAAAGGTGGTGAGTTTTTCCGGTGGCGAACGGCAGCGGGTGGCGGTAGCCCGGGCGCTGGCAGGAAATCCTAAGGTTATCCTAGCGGATGAACCTACGGCAGCACTAGACCAGGAAAACCGTAAACATCTTATGGACGATCTTGTCCGCTGTACCAAACAGGAAAAAAAGACCCTGCTCATGGTATCCCATGATCTGAAGGCCCTGGCCCGTATGGATCGGACGGTCGAACTCCGTGACGGTGTACTTGCCGGGGGTTCCAGTAACTTGATGGAAGAAGGAAGATGATTGATATATGGCAGTGTGTCCCAGCCGGATTACAGGATGCTATTCTCCTGTTTTTTCTACTATTACCCGGTCTTTTCCTGGGGTATTGGGTTATCCGGGGCTACCGGCCTTGGCAGCTTATTTCCGCTCTGCTTGTCAGGTATCGCTGGTTGAACCTGCTGTTTGTTTTACTCATTGCAGTTTCCGTAGGCGCTGGAACGGCCATTCTTGCTCAGGAAAAGGCTTTGCGGGAGGGAAGCGCCAGGGCTGCGGAAAAATTTGATCTTGTTATCAGTGCGCCGGGAAGCAAAATTGATATGTTGATGGCAGTTGTCTATCTGCAACCTGTGGATGTCCCTCTCCTTGACGGCAAGGTATTGAAAGCTCTTGCCGAGGATCCCCGAGTGGATTTGGCGGCACCGATAGCCTACGGGGATTCATATCATGGTTTTCCGGTGATCGGTTCAACTGCTGGCTTTGTCCGCTACCTTGCAGGTGAACCTGTCCTGGGCAGAATGTTTTCCACGGCTCACGAGGTTATTATCGGGGCAAAGGTGAACCTCTCCATCGGAGATACTTTTATTCCTGTCCATGGACATGGAGAGGAGGTAGATTTGGATGAGCATCATGAAGACTCGAACGAACACCATGAAATGACGGCGGATGCTGATGAAACAGGAAAAAGTTGCCGTCTCACCGGTACACATCATCACCACCATCATGACCAAAGCTATAAATACAAAGTGGTTGGCCGTCTGGAAAGGAGTGGTACCCCCTGGGATAAAGGGATAATTGCTCCCGTGGAGGCGTTATGGGCTGTTCATGGCCTGAAAAGTGGTCACCTTCCACACGATGAACGATTGGGACCGCCCTTTGACTATACGCATTTTCCGGGAACTCCTGCAATTATTGTCCATGCGAAAAACCTGTGGGCCAACTACGCCCTTGCCTCAGAGTATACAACGGACGGAACCATGGCGTTCTTTCCTGGAACGGTATTGGCCAAACTCCATGAGTTACTGGGGGATGTCCGTAAGGTTATGTCGCTGCTTTCCAACCTGACAGAAGTGCTGGTTGCCCTGAGTATCTTTTCCGGTCTGATTATTCTTGCCCGTCTTTTTTCCCGTCGCTTTGCTCTGCTGCGGGCCATAGGCGCACCGGGGAGATTTATTTTTGCGGTGATGTGGAGTTATACGGCAATACTGGTCAGCAGTGGTTCTCTTGCGGGACTGGTTCTGGGGTATTTGGGCAGTCGGTTTTTTGCAATTGTGGTCGCCAGAGAGACGGATATCACGCTGCGGGTGTTTTTAAGCTGGAATGAATACCAGCACGTGGCCGCTTTTTTCAGCCTGGCCCTGCTGCTGGCGGTTTTTCCTGCGTATATCGCTTTTCGTAAAGCGGGTGTTGCCGATTTGAGAGCTGGGTAAGGCTTATCTGTAATGTGATAAAATAAGCATCCACTACAAAAACACTTTTCATACTTGATGGCGTCGTAAAAACTCTTCATCTGCTTCGTTGCTACATTTTTTGTTTAATTTCAACGCACCTTAGTACGCTGAAATTAAACAAAAAATGTGCGCCTCGCATATGAAGTTTTTTACTTAGCCATCAAGTATGAAAAGTGTTTTTGTAGTGGATGCTTATTTTATCACATTACAGATAAGCCTTACCCAGCTCTC
>CAMZLK010000122.1 GCA_947311475.1 uncultured Desulfocapsa sp. | reverse complement strand
GCATAATGTTTTCACCGCCTTTCTATTCGTTGTATTATATTCTAATGTAAATGCAAATGTTGCCAACATAGCTGGAAATAAGATACAGTATTCCTCATATATACATGTATGGTAATTTAATGTAAATTATTCCGTTTAAACATTGTCATTATCTCATGATCTTTTTGGAATTGAATTATAAATTTACACCTTTTCATTATGTATATAAAACCAACAAAAATCTTTCCAACAATGTTTTTTGAAAATAAAACGTGGCTTAAAACTGGGTGTTTAGAGATCCCGAAGCAGACCATAAAGTACGAAATTAACAATTTTTTTGATGAAACAAACTATTTTTTTTCACGAAACGGACCATAAAGTTCGAACGGACTGTTTTTCTTTACGAAACAAACTATTTTTTCCACAAAACGGACCATACATTGAATAGACATGAATTTAATCTTTCAAATAAAAAGCTTCAAAAAGGTTGACACAGTATTTGTCACACAAATGATGAAAACATTATGCCAGATGTAACACTTCCGAAACTATTTAGGACAAACGGTCCCAGTAAAATATTGGGACGAACGATCCTGGGCGACACATACATTTCCTTCACTTATTTCCTCCATTTATTTCCTCCATTTCGCTACATTTAATATTTTAGTGACACTTTCACTGGAGGGTCTCAGGGTCAAAGATCCCCAGTTAGGCACAAGGCGACCTAGGTTTGGTTTCTTTGTTATGAGTTGTTTGTTGTTGTTTTGTATTTTTGTGAAGGTGGTGGGGGGAGGATGTATTTAGGAGTTTTTTAATGGAATCTGAACTTCATTTCTTGTGAAAGGGGGTTAAATACGCTAAAAAGTCAGTAACTCCATCAATATTTTATAATTTCACTTGAGTTATCGTGCGCAAAGTAAAAGATTTCTACTACAAAAAAGCCAAGAAGGACAAATATCCAGCGAGATCCGTCTATAAACTTGAAGAGGCCCTCAATAAACACAAGTTTATTCGTCGTGGTGATTCGGTTTTGGATCTTGGTTGTTGTCCTGGTAGTTGGTCCCTATATGCCTCTGAAGTTGTTGGGCCAAAAGGGATTGTGGTAGGGGTCGATCTGCAGGAGGTGGATGCGTCTCCCAGGCCGGGGGGCTCTGAAATAATCTGGCTCAGGCAGAACATTATGAAACCGGAACTGATTACTGAGGTACGGAAAATCAGACCGGCCTTCAGAGCTCTCATTGCTGATCTTGCGCCACGCACCACGGGAAATCGCTGGGCAGATCATCAGCAATCCATGATTCTGGTACGGCAAACCCTGGCTTTGGCTTCAGAGTTATTACTTCCCAATGGCAATTACTATTGCAAAGCCTTTCAGGGTGAGGATTACCCGGAATTTGTGAAAGAAGTTGGTGAGCAGTTTCAGAAGGTAAAAACAGTTAAACCCAGAAGTTCCCGGGTGGAGAGCCGTGAGGTTTTTATCCTGGGGATGGGCTTTCGTAAGAAACGTTTATAATTAGATTAAAAGGACTCTATTATGTCAGGACATTCCAAGTGGGCTAATATTAAGCACAAAAAAGGGGCAGCAGATGCCAAACGTGGTAAAATTTTCACTCGCCTTATTAAGGAAATCACGGTAGCAGCAGGAATGGGCGGCGGCGATCCAGACGGAAATCCACGGCTTCGCAGTGCAATTGCCACAGCCCGTTCCGAAAATATGCCCAAGGACAATATTACTCGTGCCATAAAAAAAGGAACAGGAGAACTGGAAGGCGAAGTATATGATGAAATTCTCTATGAAGGATATGGTCCCGGCGGCGTTGCCGTGCTCGTTGAGTGTATGACAGATAACCGCAATCGAACAGTTGCTGATATTCGGCACTATTTTGCTAAAAGTGGCGGCAACCTTGGAGAATCCGGTTGTGTTGCCTATATGTTTGATAAAAAGGGCATGATTCTGGTGGATAAAACAACCACAACAGAAGAAGAACTCATGGATCTTGCCATTGAAGCAGGAGCTGATGATGTTGTGGAAGAGGAGGAAAACTATCAGGTAACTACTGCCCCGGAAGATTTCAATGATGTTCGTGAAAAACTGGAAAAAGCTGGAGTTGCATTCGTTGAAGCATCTCTCACCATGGTTCCGCAGACAATCATTGAAGTGACTGAGGAAAAACCAGCCAAAGCTCTTCTGAAACTCCTCGATAGCATTGAAGGGCATGATGATGTACAGAATGTTCACGCAAACTTTGACATAGATGATGACCTTATGGAGCAGTTGTCGTAATACATAAGTCACAGGTCCAGCGGATTTTAGGGATTGATCCGGGATCGCGGATTACCGGCTATGGGATTGTTGATGCCGGATATGGAAAAGTCGCTTTTGTATCCTGCGGAGTGATTAAAACAAGTACTGCTTATCCTCTGGCCCATCGCCTGAACGAAATTTTTGAGGGTATTAACGAAGTTATTCAGATCCATAATCCGGAAGTGGCAGCTGTGGAAGAGGTGTTTATGTCCACCAATGCAGGGTCAGCTTTAAAGCTCGGGCAGGCAAGGGGTGCTGCGGTGGTTGCTGCCATGCAAAATGGACTGGGAGTGAGTGATTACAGTGCCAAAAAGGTTAAGCGGGCAGTGGTTGGTTATGGTCAGGCCGAAAAGGGGCAGGTTCAACGTATGATTAAAGTTTTACTTGGCCTGTCAGCAGAACCAAGTAATGATGCAGCAGACGCCCTGGCTGTGGCCATTTGTCACGCAAATCATCAAATTCTTTAAAACGATACCATAAAAGATACTTGAAATGATCGCATCATTAACAGGAAAAATTCAATATATTGCCTCAGACAGATGTGTTGTCGATGTGCGGGGTGTCGGGTATGAAGTGTTTATGTCCACTGAAGGATTATCCCGCCTGCCCGAAAAGGGTGAAGACGTCTTTTTTCATATTCACACCAATGTGCGGGAAGATGCCATTGTCCTCTTTGGTTTTGGTGAGCGTTTGGAAAAGGAGATGTTTCTCACGTTGAAAACTGTCTCAGGTATCGGCCCAAAGCTTGCGTTGGCGATTCTCTCCGGGATGCAGCTGGATAGTTTGAGTCAGGCGATCTCCTCTGAAGATATTAAAGGTTTGACCACCATATCAGGTGTTGGTAAAAAAACTGCAGAACGCCTCTGTGTGGAGTTGAAGGATAAGGTTGCTGATTTCCGCTCAACAACATCTGCAGTTTCAGCGACAGCTACAACCCTTGGAAGCAGTAGCGATTTGACTGATGCGTTGTCGGCCCTTATTAATCTGGGGTATCCTGACCCTGTGGCAAGGGAAGCACTTGGAAGTGTGAAAAAGCAAATCGGTGATGAAACATTTGCGAAAATGAAAGTCGAAGAACTTATTCGAGAAGGGCTCCGGTCACTTGCATGAACTTTGAAGAAGAAATCCAGACAAACGACAGGTTGGTAGCACCCGTTCCGGTAAAGGAAGAACTGGTGACGCCTGATCACGCTCTCAGGCCTAAAAGCCTTGAAGAATATGTGGGGCAGGAACATCTCTGTAAAAGTCTCGATATTTTTATTCGCGCTGCCAAGGCGCGGGGGGAAGCACTTGATCATGTTCTTTTTCATGGTTATCCGGGCCTTGGCAAGACAACACTTTCCCATATCATTGCCAACGAAATGGGTGCCGGTATCAAGATGACATCTGGCCCTGTAATTGAGCGGCAGGGTGATCTTGCCGCAATACTTACCAGTCTTCAGGAAGGAGATGTGCTTTTTATCGATGAAATCCATCGCCTGAATCATGCGGTTGAAGAAATTCTCTATCCGGCCATGGAGGACTTTCAACTCGACCTGATCATTGGCCAGGGGCCGGGGGCGCGCTCCGTAAAAATGGATCTGCCCCGTTTCACACTTGTTGGCGCCACCACTCGTACAGGATTGCTGACCCCACCTTTGCGTGACCGTTTTGGTGTCATTCTGCGTCTGGAACTCTATGAACCCGAGGAACTGGTACGAATTATTCAGCGATCGGCAGCAATTCTTGGAATGCAGGTTGATGCAAAAGGTGCCCTCGAACTTGGACGCAGGTCTCGCGGAACCCCACGTATTGCCAATAGACTTCTCAGAAGGGTCCGCGATTTTGCCCAGGTGGGAAATCATGCAACGGTCACTGGAAAAGTTGCAGATGAAGCACTTGAACTGCTCAATGTGGATCGTTTTGGCCTTGATGATATGGATAGAAGAATCATGCTTTCCATCATCGATAAATTTCAGGGTGGGCCCATTGGGCTTGAAACGTTGGCAACAGTTGTCTGCGAAGAAAAAAATACTTTAGAAGATGTGTACGAACCTTTTCTTATTCAATCAGGATTCCTGACCCGAACCCCACGCGGTCGAATGGCCACCATGAACGCCTATGAACATTTTGGAAGGCCTCTTCCAAACAGTATGAAACGACAACCTACTCTATTTGATCAGGGGGAGTAGATAACCATGCAGAAGCGCAATACTGTCGCTGGAATTATGGCTATGAAGAAAGCTGGTGAAAAAATCACCATGCTCACAGCTTACGACGCTGCCATGGCTGCCATGCTTGCAGCGTCAGATGTTGATATGCTGCTTGTTGGCGACTCATTGGGGATGGTGGTTCTAGGATATGATTCAACTGTTTCTGTGACCATGGATGAAATGATCCACCATGCTTCAGCCGTCCGACGTGGTGCACCTGCTGCTTTTGTTGTTGGTGATATGCCTTTTGGCTCGTATCAGAGTAGTAGACGTGATGCTATTTTAAATGGTGGCCGTTTCTTAAAAGAGGCTGGTTGTGATGCCATAAAACTTGAAGGTGGCCGGGAAGTTTGCGGCACGGTGACAGCCCTTGTCCGGGCCGGGATATCAGTTATGGGGCACATTGGCCTCACTCCGCAAACAGCCACACAATTGGGCGGATATAAGGTGCAGGGACGTGATATTGAATCTGCACGAAAAATGGTGGAAGATGCTTTGGCTCTTGAAAAAGCCGGGGCATTTGCACTGGTTCTTGAGTGTATTCCGGACGAACTTGGACGGATAATTACAGAGGAGATCTCTATCCCGACCATAGGAATAGGGGCTGGGGTGCATTGCGATGGACAGGTTCTAGTCACCCATGATCTTCTTGGTATGTTTGATAAATTTATCCCGAGTTTTGTGAAATCCTACTGTAAACTTGCTCCTGCCATTAAAGAAGCAGTAGGTGAATATAATGAAGAAGTGCGCAGTGGCAGCTATCCTGATAAGGAACATAGCTTTTCCAGTGAGTCCAATTTACGTAAACTTTTAGGACTCTAATATAAATATACGATCAAGAGAAAAATCATGCCTCCGCAGTTACTAATCCCTGTCTTTTTTATCTGTTTTATTACCGTCGCCATCACCGTCAGTACTTATAATAAATTTGTGAAATACAGAAACAGGATAGAAGAATCCTGGAGTGGTATTGATGTTGCTTTAAAGCGTCGTGCGAATCTCATCCCGAATCTTGTACGGGTAATTGAAGGCTACAGTGCCCACGAAAATAAGATTTTTGAAGAAAAAATCAAACAACTCAGCGGTGATTCTGATGCTTCTCGAATGGAGCAGGAAAGTAAAATCACCAAGTCAATTGGTGGATTACTTGCCATTGCCGAAGCTTATCCTGAATTGAAAGCAAGTGATAATTTTTTGGATTTGCAAAATAGTCTGGATGAAATTGAGCAGGAAGTACAGAAGGCCAGAAACCGTTATAATGCGTTTATTGGAAGATTTAACACTCTTGTGGAGTCTTTTCCTGCATCGCTTATTGCGAATAAGTTTGGTTTTGAAAAGCAGGATTATCTGACATTGGAATTGGCTACCCAGCGTGAAATGCCGGATGTTGAGTTTAGATAGTTTTTTATGGGTATGTCTCCAATGATCCGGTTAAT
>CAMZLK010000121.1 GCA_947311475.1 uncultured Desulfocapsa sp. | reverse complement strand
ATGCCTGAAGATTATTATGGGAGTTTCAGGAAAAATGATAAGGAGCCTTGCTTTGGATATATGAAAGGATTGTTACCTATAGTCTATGCTCATCGTGAAGGGTTGGTGATTTAGTGGTAATTTGATCAGTGGTTCTGGACACACACTTCCACAGCTATAGAAGGCATGTTGCTACCGAATGAAGAAATGTTGTAACCATTAATCGTTTTGCGAACAGCGTGGGCTGAGTCTTTATCGCTGGTGGAAGGGGTACGTGAAAGGCAGCGGGTAGATTGTCGGGGATTGAGGTTACTTTTTTCAGCTCAAGGACTCTTAACATTGCAATGTCCTTTCCCCTTTGCAATCTTGATAAATTGTTTATCAAAAGTAACAAAAGTTGAGCTATGCGGCTGACTTTTAGCAAGATGAAGAGCATCAGCAAAATCAAACCCATCTTTGTGCATTTCCAGAGTTTGCATGAGCTGCAGAGGCTTATCTGTCATGACGTTTGGCAGACCCAGCAATGAAGTGAATGCATTATTGATTTCAAGTGGGGTAAATTGATAGGCAAAGCGCAGTACCCATTCGCTTTCAAGGAGTACAGTATCAGGAATGAATAGTTTCTGTTGTGAAAAAACCTGTTTTGCTTTGGAAAATTGTTGTTGGTCATCCCCCGTGAGAAACCGAATAATGATATTGGTATCAATGGCTGTCATTTGCTTTGCTCCATTACCCCTTTGGCAATAGCTTCATTCATTTCTGCGATGCTTTTTGGTTTACCTTTATATCGAAGGCAACCGGCAACTTGTTCTATGGATGTTTGCTTAAACGTGGCCGGGTCAGATTTCACAAGAATGCCATCTGGCGTATCAATAAATTGCAGTTTTTGTCCTGCTTGCCAGTTATGGGCGGTTCGCAGAGGTTTGGGGATAATGACCTGTCCTTTTGTTGAAAGTTTTGATTGTAGCATTTTGAGTCCTTACCGTTAGGGGATGATGTAAGAAAAGAGTAAGAAAATAATAAGTTTTTATTTCTTAAAAGTCAAGGAATGCAAAACTGCTGAAGTCTGTATAATCTGCTCTGGAAAGTGTCGGACTTGACCCAGCCGTAGGCTCCCTTCATCGGAATCGTCCCGGAAGATTTGGACTGGCTCTGGATATGTTGGAAGCCGAATCTGCGGGAACTGTAATAAATTGGAACGAGGTCGCCCTCCGTGCGGGGCGTGGATTGAAACAAAGACAATTACCAACGGGTTGTGGTAACTATCTTCCAAAGCGTGGATCATACATAACTAACGCAGATAAACTGCAAGTAGGCGCTTTGGTGGTATAACATAACAATATGATGACAATTAACCTTCGTCAGTTTCTTGTTTTTTCTTACAGAAGTTCAGAAGTAAGGCACTAAACTCCTATAAAAAAATGAGCGCAGGACAAGAGGATGGATAAAGAAAGAGTATCGTAAATCAAAGAAATGGAGGCTGTAAGAGATCGCTTTTTAAAGCAAAGCGGAAATTTCCTGTTTAAATTCCTCAAAAAGATCAGGGTTGTCAATTTCAGAGGAAATACAGCCTACAAGCTCAATGATTCTTGAAATACTAGCAGGACTGCTGGCAGTCCAACGCTCAAGGCAATCCTCATAGACCATATCAGCCACGGGGCCAACAGTATCCAAGAGTGCCTGTTTTATTTGAGAAAGGGCACTGGATGTTTGATTGTCGATGAAATCTGGAGCTGTTTCATTTTCTATTTCTGCCTTTGCCGCTGGTTTGGGAACTTTCTCTGCACCGGTTTTCCGGGCGGCTGGTTCCTGGGCAAGAATTTTCTCTATTTCAGGAGACAACATTTGTGCAGTGGTGGAAATAAGAGCAGTATTACTTCCAGGTTCACAAATAATTAACAGGGTGCCACCCGATTCGATTGGTTTGGCGATGATATCAAACTTATCATAGCGGATAGACATTGTTTGTGGCGCCAGCCCCTTAACTTTGGCCATCTGTATCATTCTTCCAATACTGGTACTTGTTCCATTTATCATTGCATCGGTAAAGAAAACAGGAAGATCAGAAAGGTGTAGTGTATTGTCTTGCCCACATACACAGGAGCCCATAACCCCGGGGAGGATTGAAAATTCTTTTGAAATAGTATTCATTTTATCAGTCTTTTTTCAATAATACCTATTTTACAGATAAGCCGGTGTTGATTCGGCTTGCAATTTCGTCAGCGGAGCTATGTTCCTCAAGCATCAAACCTATGATTTTCCCCGCTTTTGGTATGATGAGTATGGATGTGCCATCTTCCATGTGCATGTGTATACGGCGGGGTGACTTTACATTTAACGTTTTTCTAAGGTTGCTACTTGTTATGATACAGTAGATTAATAGTTCTCCCAGTTCAGTGTTTGGCGCTGAATGAACGACTATTTTCCCGGCTTTGTTTAAGAGGTAAAAATAACGTATGCTGGGAATACTTGAGAGAGTGTTAACGGCATCCCGAAAGTCACTGCCGTTTTTTGTTTCACTTAAAAGCCAGGTTGTTTTTGGTAGAGTTGCCATTGTGTCAGTTTCTTCATCCTGTTGTTTAGCCGCATTTAGGAGAATGTATCCCAGTGGTTGGTCAATTTGCTGCTGTCTACTGACCGCATCGTTTAATGCGATACTGGAATTCTCCCACGATACTATACTGTACGCAGCATCTATTCCAGGAAGATTTTCATGTACAGCATCGATCAGGTTCCCATTATCAAAGTATAAAACACCGTATTTGTCTCCCGAGTGTACATGAACGCTACATGTATGTCTTTCCTGTTCAAGCATCTGCAGGAAGGACGAAATGGAAATCCCATTAATATTTCCATCTTTTTCCTCAGGCAAATTTTTATCGGATTTTTTTTCTTCAGTCATGTCATACGAGCATTATGCCGGGGCATTAATCCTTCCTTTTGATTTTTTTTACAACAAGTTCCATGCTCCGTTTGAGGAGATCCACCGAGTGGTACAAATGGTCAACTTCATCATTGGACTCTTTTGGTGGTGTATAGTCTAACGGAGTATCCAGTTTTCCGGAAACAATAGCTTTGGTATCTTCTGTTAATTTTTGGAGTCTACTCAAAATAAAGCGAGTGTTAAAGAAAAAATTTATCAGGAAGGCAAGAAGAATAGCACCAAGTGATATTGGGTTGGCCAGGGTTGGTAGTGCTTCCATGAAACCAATGGTTGGGAGTGTTACTGAAATAATTCCACGAACATCGCCAATTTTATACCCAAACGCATTTTTATCACCATACTTTTGTATAACAGCCGCCGGTGCATCTTTAGGATCTCCATGGCACTTGAGGCAGCCTTCTTTGACAATAAGCGCACGGGCATATCGATATTTATCGTCCTGATATGCTTCTACAAATGGAGTACTTTTATCTGCTGTGAATTGTGCAATGGCTGTTTTTTCAAATGCATCGGGTGTGTTCGCTTTTTGACGAATTCTATCACTGGTTACGGTAAATGTTGCTCGTGTTGAGGTTTTGTTTGCAATAACGGAGAGTTCGCGAGTGGCCAGGGCCGGATTTTTGCCATAGAAATGAGTGGAATCTCCCGTGTCATGGATGGCCAGATAATCCTGAAACTCTGGTGTAAGTTTATTTACCCATACCATCCCAGACCCAGCCACCCAGGATCTGAAGGAAACAACTTGATCGGCAACGGCCTGGGCTTCGTTACGAAGAACCTCGTCTCGCAGGTTTCCAAGGCTTGCGAACAGTGCCCCCATAATCAAAAAAACAGTAATAAAAAATACAATAATTGATTTTGATCGTAGACTTGATTTTTTTGCCATGGATAATAGCCTCGTTGTTGATCTATTGAAAAAAGGAAATCGTTTCCTGTGTTATTGTTTAATTAATTTTATTAAATCACAGATTTTATTAAAATAAAAGATTTTTTGAAAGATCTTACTGAATGTTTGTTCAGGTTGTGGATGACATGGAAAATGAAAGAATGAGTACGAAAACTGTAAAAATCTAGTTTATTTCACGGGAGCCGATGGATACTGATGGGGCAGGAAAAGGAGTTCCAAGTTCCCATGCAAATTGACGCAGGAGGATACCAAGATCAGCGGTCGTGCGCATGAGAAGATTTTTTGCATCAATCAGCCTGTTTTTGCTGGTAAGTAAATCCTGCATCGAAGTCTGCTTTATTTTATAGGATTTAAAAGAGAGTCTTACGATTTCTTGTTGCTGCTGTAAATGGATCAGCTGTTTTTCGAACACATTTTGAAGACTGGTGATGGTCTTTTTCTTATTCTCGATGGAGTTCACTGTTCGTAAAACAGCAGAAAATTCCTGAATTGAACTTATTTCGGAGGCCCTGTCTTTAGTTTTCATGTTGCTAAGGAGTGTTCCTCCGCTGAAAAGAGGCACACTGAGCACAAGCCCAATTGATCCTTCTCCACTATAGTCTTCGAGTCTGGTGTCCTCTTTTCTGTCAAGCTCTCCTCTCACAAAGAGTGCTGGCCATTCTGCCTGAGTGTGTTTGTCTGCCTTGGTTTTTTCGAGTTCCCGTTCAAGGAGGATCTTTTTGTAGAGAAGGCTGTTCTGAACGAAAAAGTCTCGTAATGCCGTGGTTGTGGTTGATGTATCCAGAAAATTCTGCATTTTCTTGTAACTTGCAGGTAATGCCGAAAAACTATTGATACAGCCTGCTGTTCGCTCCTCAGTATCAAGCAGTTTCATCATCCGGGACCAGGTGGGGCTGGTTTCGGGAATTGCAGTGAAGTCCAGCAAATCTCTGAATGCCGTGTCTCGTTTTTGTTCTTTAAGGTCTTTTCTGGCTTCAAGCTCTGTTAGATTTGTCTGGGCTCTTAACAGTGCCAGCTTTGTTTGGTCCCGTAAATCATAGCCACGCTGGATGGTATTTACATGCTCCCGTGTGATCAGGATGGAGTCTCTCAGATTCTGCAAATTATAAGAGGCAACCATATAGTTGCTCAGCAGTTCATGCAGACGCGCATCAAGCTCACGGGTTTTGATTTCAAGGTTGTTAATTGCAAGCTGATATTCAAGTTTTGAAATATCTATTCCGATGGAAAGAGCACGACGATATATTGGGATATCCAGGTTGAAATTCCAGTCGGTGACATCCTTTCCATCCTGATATTCACTTTCTAACGGGAGAAGAGGATCAACAGCAGTTTTTACGGGTGTATCTGATGGAAAATCTTTGTTTAAATAATGTTTCTGGGTCACCTCAAAAACGATTTTAGGAGAAAGTCTTCTGGCCCAGGCTGTGTATGCTTCTGCGGATTTTTGTTCTTTCAGCTTTCTGGCGATTTGAATTTCCGGTGAGCTTTTCCAGGTTTGTTGAAAAAGCGTTGAATACACTTTTAGAATATCGGGCACTGAGTGTATGTTTCCCGGGCTGAAAAAAACTTTGTTAGCAGTCTCTGATAGTTGAGGTTTACTTTTGCCTGCGTTGACTGTATGTGAGAAAAGTAACAAGAATGTCAGACAGAAAAAGGCCAGGCATAGCAGTCGTATGCTAAGATAAGGGGGCTTTTTGGTTGGTTGTCTTAGAGTGGTTATGGGGAGCGCAATCATAACAAATAAAAATAATAGTAAAATTTACATACAAGACAAAAGTCTACTTTTGGATGTACTAATAAAGGTATTGTATTCTAACGTAGATAAATTGCAAGTAAGTGCCTTGTTGCTTATGCTGATAATTTGAGTTTGAAACACTTCGATTTCCTTGTTTTTTATTACAGCTTTTCAGCAGTAAGGAACTAAAATGATATGTTATTAACAGCACTTATTCATGATTCCTATTAAAACTCAGGTAGCAGTAGTTTTTTACTGTAGGAGCCTGCCCCTGTATGCGAAAATCGACAAAATTCTTCATTTGCTTTGTTGCTACATTTTTTGTTTGATTTCAACGTACCTTAGAACTCCGAAATTGAATGAAAATGTGCGCCTCGCATATGAAGCTTTTTACTTAGTTATCGGGAATTTATCCTTTTTGTCGAAAGTTTATCAACAATATCGGACTGTCACAAATGGCAACGGATGGCGAACGAAGAGAGACCTTCGAGGCACTTAGTTGCAGTTTATCTGCGTTAGTATCAAGCTGAGTTTCGATGCGAATCAGTGCTTTTTGTGATTCGTAGTGGCCTTTTCCAACCATGTAAAATTCGACCACCTGCCGAATTCTCACCCCGCCTTGTCGGTTCAGCCCGCACAGCTGGCATCCACTGGCTCCGGTTCCTGGGGGATATCATCTATAATTGCGTCTGCGTCACTTAACCCGACATCTTCCGGTTGATCTGAATCTGTAGTGTCGGCTGTATCGTCAATAGTATCAAGAGCCTCCATTTCCGTGTCGTTATCCATGGGATTGCTTGCCGAGAATTCATCAAGGGATGTGCTTTCGGAATTGTCGGGATTGCTTGAGCTTGCAGAAAAACGGTCAAGACTGTTGTCAGATGCGTCTGTTTGAAGCTCTTGTTCTGGAGTACCTGCGTCTGAAGTGTCGGTCTCGGGCGCTTCATCAAGATTTATGTGCAAGTCATCTGTGTTAAGGAGTGATTCATTCTCTGTTTCCAGCCGTTCTGTTTCTGGTCCTGTTGCAGTGTCAGTCGAAACGGATTCTGATTCAAGCTCAGAAGGATCTGCCTCTTCTGTTATCCTTTCTTCTGTGGCAGCAGGTGCTGTGTTTACGCCTGCTGTTTCTGTCTCAACGGCCGATTCTTCAGTCTGTGTAGTAACTGTATTTTGCTGTTTTGTGTCGTTATTTGTGTTGTTTTCTGTTGTTGATGGTGTGACTTCCACATCGTCAGTTGCTTCATCCGTTGCTTCATCAAAAAGGTTACTGAGTGATTCTGAGGGGAGTGCATGGCTAAGGTCATCATCGGCCATAACATCCGTAGTTATTCCAACACTGTCATCACTGCTATCGGGGGCAGAAACCTTTTCCTGAGGCAGTATTTCCTGTTTCTCAGGTGCAGTTTCTTCTGAATCCACGCTAAGAACATCTGTTTGTTCTTCACCGGGAAGATCAAGCGAAGGAACATTGAGGGACAGATCGTTAACTTCACTAATATGGACATCTTCAGTCACGGAATTTGTTTCAGCTGCATCGAATCCGGTTGTTGATACTGCGGTTACCAGGTTTTCTTTCTTTTGGTCTGATCGTATGGTCTGGTCGCTATCTGTTAAACCATCGTCTGTGTGTTCATCAAATTCATTGTGTTCAAGATCTGTATACTCAACCAGCATATCTTCAACATGATCCATGGCAGCATCTTCACTCACATAACTTTTGCCCACTTGCTCAACGAGTTCCTGCACATCCTCCTCTGTTGCAGTTCGCAAATCAATACTGGAGTCGGCCAGCGCTTCTCGTATTTCATCAGTAATGACAATACCATCGTATGCGTCGCTGTTTTCATCGATTGATTGAAGAAAAGTCGCCATGTTTTCCAGATATTCGTCGTTGAGATCGGTTCTGTCTACATCGGCAATATCCTGCAGGAAAGTTTGTCCGCTCGCCACATCTTCTGCGGTGGCAACTCCTAAGATGACACCACCTATTGTGAAAGTGACGTCATCACCAGATATAAAATTAAAGCCGCCGTCCTCGTCAGTGAGGCCATGGAGTCCGGATGTGGTTGTGTATTCGACACCTTCCACTACACCATCAATGAGGTTTGCAGACAAGGTTAACTTGTCAGCTGCAACGGTTCCATCGGCAAACTGGAACTGCTCAACATCTGTGACGGTATCATCATCGTCCCGATTGTCGATTTTATCCTGTACTGTAAAGGAACCATTATTGTTCTTGACTATATTGTAATCGTCCTGGTTGCCACTGAAGATGACAGTATCTGTTCCTTCACCACCGTAGATCCTATCATCACCCGCACCACCAGAGATTTCATCATCCCCTGCATATCCATAGATTTGGTCATTCCCTTGGTTACCGTCAATTTTGTCATTGGCGCTACCACCGACTATTTTGTCATCTCCGGCAAGGGCATCGTAGATCTTGTCTGCACCATAATCTGGATCATCTTTACTCAAGCTAATAGTGTCATTGCTGTTCGTGAATAATGATGAATCAATAATTGGAGCATCAGAGGTGCCGTTGACCTGGATATAGACTGTTGCTGTGTCTGAATCGCCCTGATTGTCACTGACCGTATAGGTAAAGCTCACTTTTTTGATCTCACCTTCTGTAAGTGAATTCAAGACTGCACCAGGTGTGAAAATTATATTTCCTTCATCGTCTTGTGCAGCAGTTCCTACAACATTACCTTCTCTGTCAACCACATCTTCTGAAACAGCGGTAATGCTTAGGTTGTCGCTTTCAATATCAGTATCGTTGGCAAGCAGACTGTCTGCACTTAAAACCAATGAAGTATCTTCATCGGTTACAATTTGCCGGTCTGAGGCCACCTTGATAGACACATTGTCGTAGCTGACACCGCCGTCATTATCATCAGTATTAAGCCCGATTGTATTAATTGGGGGGTGTTCATCTTCAGCCGTTAACTTTTCTTCGCCATCTACCTTGATTGATATTCCGGTATCGTCAGATACATTTACTGATAACGTGAAATCGCTGGGCAATTCGGCGTGATCTATCTGATCTATAATTGTCTGGTGGCCATTTTCAACTTTAATAAGCTGAAAGTCTTTGTGAGTACTACTTTCTGAATAGCTTTCAGAGTAATCATCCCACTTAACCATGTAGT
>CAMZLK010000120.1 GCA_947311475.1 uncultured Desulfocapsa sp. | reverse complement strand
TGACTTCAGATAAAAGCATGATATCTCTCAAACAATATTTACAGGATAACTAAGGATATCTTGTTTGAGAGAAAATGTCCAGTTTTAAACGTAACTTCTTAAAGTTGTTTTATAAAGGTGATAGGATAAAATCACCCTGTGAAACGAAGGTCTTGACTTTCATGGCTCTGACAACAATGATAGAGAATGCAATCCAAAGACAACTCCCCATTCGCCCTGTCAAACGTTAGACGATTTATCGCCTTCAGGGCCTTTTTTAACTCTCGTTTCTACTACCCCGTTTTCACAATCCTGTTTCTCGACTATGGCCTGAGCATTGAACAATTCGCGATTTTAAATACCATCTGGGCATTCACTATTGTACTCACAGAAGTACCATCCGGCGCCCTGGCTGACTTAATCGGCAGAAAACAACTCCTGGTTGCGACAAGCCTTCTGATGATCGGTGAGATGGCACTCCTTGCATTTGTGCCGTTGGGGAACTCCAAGCTGATATTTTCTGCCTTTCTCTTAAACCGCATACTGAGCGGTTTAGCAGAAGCACTTGCAAGTGGCGCCGATGAGGCAATGGCCTATGATACGCTCATCGCTGAAGGTGATCCTGAAGACTGGCCCAAAGTACTTGATATCCAGATGAGGATCCGGAATTTTTCCTATATGATCACCATGACCATCGGTGCAATGATATATGATCCGGGTACTGTAAACAGCGTATTACACTGGTTCGGTTTAAAAATAGACCTGAGCCAGCAGATTACCATGCGTTTCCCCATCTACCTCACACTGGGCCTTGGTATTCTTTCTCTTCTAACCACCCTTGGCATGCAGGACCCTGTGCTCGAAGAGAAAAACAAGACAGATCCTGCTGACGCCTGGCAACGGATAAAAGAAGTCAGCAAAATCACAATGATGGCTGGTGGCTGGATTCTCAAAAGCCCCATGGCACTTGCAATTATTCTGTTTGGGATGAGTTTGGATCACTGCATGCGTATGATTGTTACCATGACCAGCCAATATTACCGGGTCATCGAGCTTCCCGAAGCAAGCTTTGGCCTGATCGGCGCAGGTATTGCAATGATAGGCCTTGTGGTGCCGAGAATTGCAAGAGCAATGGTTGAGTATTTTAAACCCATCACCAATGTACTCTGGATTATCAGCCTTGGAATGATATCGCTTTTGGGGCTAAGCACTTTTCTTCCAATATTAGGCATACTGCCAATGGCTCTGGTTTTCGTCACCATGATGATTACTTCTTTCTTCACTTCTCATTATCTGAACAAAATCACAGAACCCAGGCAGCGAGCCACAGTTCTCAGCTACAAGGGTCTGGCATTCAATGCCGCATATGGGATCATTGGTCTTCTTTTTGCTGGACTGATCTCAAACCTTCGCAGTAACGTGGAAGTGACTACCCCCCATGCAACAAGAGCTCTTATCGAAGATGAAGCCTTCAGGCAGTCTATTCTTTACTTTCCCTGGTATTTAGGCCTTATACTCATCACAGTAAGCCTTATTTGTGTATTGCATTTCCGGATTCAATCCCCTGATAAACAAAGAACTTCTTTTCTATAACAGCAATTATTTCCCCTCGAAAACCAGTTCATGCAAATCAGCTGGACAAGTTAAGAGAATGCAGGGTATAGTATAAGGGAATCGTTACATATATCAGACCCATTGAGCAAATTACTTCCCATGAATGATGGACTCGAAAAATTCTTCGTCTTCTTCGTTACTGCAAATTTAGAATCTTTTCAACGTACCCTAGTACGCCGAAAAGATACTAAATTTCCATGCCTCGAATATGACGAGTTTTTCCAATTCCATCTTGTTTTTGACCTTTTTACGAGTTTGTCATGAATACACAATGTGCAATGCAGAGCAATCAGAACGGAGATACACTCTGCTTTGAATTTCACGGTTCCTGGACCATTCATGCAAACTCCTGTTCCACAGCAGATATCACAAAACAGTTTCCTCCACACATTAAAAACATCTGTTTTAAGACGCAACAACTAAACGATTGGGATAGCAGGCTCCTTGTAGAATTGTCAAACATTATGGAACATGCCGCTTCCCAATCCATAGCGGTGGATCTGCATGAGCTACCTGCTGGTGTACGGAAACTCATACGGCTGACTCAGAAAAAAACGGGTATGCCACCCAGGAAAAAATATTCAGAAACAGGACTCTTTGAAGAAATTGGAAAGCAGAGTATAGGTGTGTATCAACAAACTGTGGAGATGCTCGCCTTCACTGGAGACATTCTCTTATCCTACGTTCGTCTGTTTACAAAACGTGCCCGCTTTTTAAAAAAAGACCTCATATACTTCCTCTATGATTGTGGCCCTCAGGCTCTTCCAATTGTAAGCCTGATTTCCTTTCTTGTTGGGTTCACCCTGGCTTTTATCGGTGCCGTTCAATTACAAATGTTTGGCGCTGATATATATGTGGCAAATCTTGTTGGGCTCACCATGACCCGAGAAATGGGGCCGATGATGGCAGCAATTATCATGGCCGGACGCACAGGTGCAGCCTTTGCCGCACAACTGGGTACCATGCAGGTTAATGAAGAGATTGATGCCCTGCAGACCATGGGACTGAATCCCCTTGATTTTCTCATACTGCCACGGATGACGGCCCTTATTATAATGATGCCGTTTCTTGCCATATATGCAGATTTTATCGGTATCCTCGGAGGTTTTTTCATAGGCAGTTTCTCTCTCGATATCAGTCCTATTCTTTACTACGACCAAACTGTCAGCGCCATACACCTCAACCATTTCCTGGTGGGGATAATCAAATCCATTGTATTCGGATATATTGTTGCGTTCTGTGGTTGTATCAAGGGAATGCATTGTGGTCGCAGTGCAGGAGCTGTCGGGCAGGCTACTACTTCTGCTGTGGTCTCCTCCATCGTCCTAATCGTTATATCCGATGCCGCATTTACCTTTTTCTTCAACCTTATCGGGGTGTAAAAGTGACTGATACCACTAAGGCCCTTATTGATGTCCAAGGTCTTACCATGGCCTATGGAGATTTTGTACTGCAACGTGACCTGACATTCAGCGTTAAGCAGGGTTCAATTTTTACCATCATGGGAGAATCAGGCTGTGGCAAATCTACCCTGTTGAGACACCTTACAGGACTGAAAAGTCCTGCTGCCGGAGACATTTTCTATTCGGATATGAATTTTTGGGAAAGTTCCAGAAAAGAAAGGGTTCAGCGAATGCAACAGTGTGGGGTTTTATATCAGTCTGGTGCTCTGTGGAGTTCCATGACAATAGGAGAAAACGTGGCCCTGCCCATACAGCAGTTCACAGACCTTTCAATTGAACTTATTCAGGAAATAGTAGAACTTAAGCTGGCACTTGTCGGGTTGAAGGGTTTTGCGGATTATCTCCCCTCCGCAATCAGTGGTGGAATGCGGAAACGTGCAGGCCTGGCTCGCGCCATTGCACTTGACCCGGATATTCTATTTTTTGACGAACCATCAGCAGGGCTTGACCCCATCAGCTCAACCATGCTCGATGATCTGATTCTCGAATTACGGGACAGTCTCGGGGCAACAATCATCATCGTAACCCATGAACTTCCCTCAATATTTGCCATTTCCGACGACTCAATCTTTCTGGATAATGACACACGAACCATGCTTGCCACAGGAGACCCGAAAATGCTGGCGAAAGAATGTGATAATTTGAAAGTTAAACAGTTCCTCAGCCGTTCCACTTCAATACCAAAGGAGTCCCAACGCAGGTGAACTGCAAGTAAGTGCCTTGATGATATAACGTAACAATATAATTATAATTTACCTTCCTCAGTTTCTCGGAGTCTACGCTACCTGTTTTTATTGCAGGACTCATGGAGTAAGGCACTAATAATCAAATACTTAAACATTATGACAAATAAAAAAATCCAACCTGCAATCATTGGCATCTTTGTCGTTATCTCAATTTTTCTTTTTATGGCTGCAATTGTCATCTTTGGCGGGTCCAGTTATTTTGAAAAAGAGAATATTGTAATCATGTACTTTGATGGTTCTCTGCAAGGATTAAGTGTTGGGGCACCCGTCACTTATCGTGGCGTTACCGTTGGCCAGGTGAAAGAGATCAAGATTCACATCCAGACAAATGCGAACTCCAACCAAAAACTGACTATCCCTGTTCTGGTCTCACTTTCTGCCGGAAAAACCTTAATTGTTGACAACCCGGAAAACAACAATGGTGACAATGTAAATATCTTCTTGGAAGCCATGTGTGAAGATGGCCTGCGCGCAAAACTAAAAGTTGTAAGCATTGTGACAGGAAAACGTTTTATTGATCTCGCTTTTTATGAAAACAGTACTCCTGTATACAGAGACACCAACAGAGAATATTTTGAGATCCCTACTCTTCCATCAGAAATGCACCAGATAACCAAGATGCTGGAAAATATCAATCTTGATGAACTCTACCAGAAGGTAATGAACACCTTTACTTCCATTGAACAACTTACCGGAGGGTTGGCTAAAACACTTGATAATGAGAAAACTCAGGGGCTGGTTGATGAATTTTCTACAGTTGCAACAAATCTCAACCAACTTCTGTTACAGCTGGAAACCGGGATTCCTCCTATTCTCCAAAAGGTGGATAATGGTATGGATCAAATAAATACTCTTGTAACCGATGCCGATGGCGTTGTAAAAACACTCAAATCACAACTCCCACCCATTGCGGAAAGCATTGATGAGACATTAAGTGGTATTGATACAACTGTCAGGCAGGCAAACGACCTTCTCACACAGGCAGGCACTGTACTGCAACCGTCATCACCTCTTTACCACAATCTATCCACAGCCATTCAGCAGCTGGAAAAGATGGCTGGTTCCATTGAAAGACTCAGTGATTACATACATCGCAATCCTGACACATTAATATTTGGCCTCCAACACACAGGAAAGAACACAAATGAATAAATACTGCAAATTCACCACTGCCAACCTGCTGATAGTTTTTCTTTTACTGTTTGTCCCAGGCTGTACAAAACGGAGTCTTCCTCTTTTTTATTACACCCTTGAGAACTCAAATCAACCCCATGTTTCTCAAGCAGAATATACACAAAACATATTGGTGGGTCCCATCATTATTTCCTCCTTTTTAAATAAAGGACAGTTAATCACACAGAATTCCGCATATTCTGTCTCCATTGAAGAGCAACATCGCTGGGCAGGAAATCTTAAGGAAATGATCTCAGACGCCCTTATCAATAATCTGTCCCTTGATCTGGGAAGCAACAATGTCTACACTTTCCCAAACAACCATGGCCTGAAGGCTCTGCAACTGGAACTAACGCTCACACATTTTGAAGAAGACGCAAACGGCCAGGCATTTACACAGGCACGTTGGAAAATCATCGATTCAACTCAAGCCATTTTACACACAACAACATCAACATACATTATCCAGCCTGACGGCGACAGCCACAACTCATTGGTTCAGGGCTTAAGCATTGGAATACAAAGACTCTCAAAAGATATTGCGGATGCCATTCGTACCGTTGCCCCCTCTGAGGAATAAACCATGAAATTGCCAAGTCAAACACGATCTTTTTCCTCTACTGTTATCTCCTGGTCTCTTCTTTTTCTTTTTTTTATCATCCCCTCAAACAGCCACGCGTTCACAGTACAGCGATGGCTTGGACAGACGGTTTATGTTCCTGTATATTCACACATATATGCTGATTCACGTTACAAAGACAAACCTTTTCAGCTCACTGCCATTGTCAGCATAAGAAACACAGATCTCAAAAAGCCCCTGACCATTGAAAAAGTCGACTATTACGATTCCCAGGGCAAATTACTCTCCAACTATCTTAAGAAAGCAATCACCATTGCTCCCCTTGCATCCACTCGATATATAGTTCCGGAAACTCATACCCTTGGAGGGTCGGGTGCTAAATTCATTGTTACCTGGAGTTCTAAAGAAGGGCTGACACAACCAATTATAGAAGGCATTATGATTGGAACTAAAATGCAGCAGGGCATTTCTTTTGTCACAAATTCCCAGATCCTGTCAGGTAAAAAAACACCATGACAAAAAACGACAACCGCTTAACGCAAAAAGAGGATGGCTGTTTATCAAACCCCTTTGAACACAACCTGATTGAACGAAGCTTCAGAAAAGCCCTTACTCCCTTTGAAGAATTCGTGCACAAAGAGGCCTCCTCAGGTCTACTCCTCATGGCTTGTACCGTCATTGCACTGGCCCTTGCAAACTCTGCACTCTATCCACTCTACGACTCAATCCTGCATCATAAATTAACCATTGGAGGTGGTTTTTTTTCAGTGAGCCACTCCCTGCAACACTGGATCAACGATGGCCTGATGGCTCTCTTTTTCTTTATGGTTGGCCTGGAAATAAAAAGGGAAATTCTGGTGGGTGAACTTGCTGATCGCAGGCAGGCGATTTTACCAATTGCTGCAGCCATTGGGGGCATGATAGTTCCTGCTCTAATCTATGCTGCCATAAACAACGGTACTGACACCATTTCAGGATGGGGCGTTCCCATGGCCACAGATATTGCATTTGCCATGGGTGTTCTGGCACTCTTAGGCAAACGTGTTCCACGCCCGCTTGTTGGCTTTCTGCTAGCCTTAGCTATAGTAGACGATCTTGGAGCAGTGCTCGTTATAGCAGCCTTTTACACCGACCAGATCAACGGCCTTGCGCTTCTCTTTGCAGGCTTTGCCTTTTTCATGCTGGTTGCATCAAATATTGCAGGAATCCGCCGCCCATTTCCCTATATTTTTTTCGGTATCCTCTTGTGGCTGGGCATGCTTGAATCTGGAATTCATGCCACACTTGCAGGGGTGATTACAGCACTCACCATACCTGCAAATTCATTTTGTCAGGCCGCACCTTTTGTCAGGCGAATGAGGCAATTGAATACCCAATTTGAAAACACACAAAAAGACCACAAACACATCATGCAGAACATTCAGCAACAAAAGATTCTCCAGTCCATGGGAAATTTCATCCATTCCATGGAAAGCCCTCTGCAACGGATGGAGCACAATCTGCACATCTGGGTTTCCTTTCTTATTATTCCCATCTTTGCACTTGCAAATGCAGGTATTCCCATTGATACTTCGACTCTTGGGCAAACCTTTTCAACTCCGGTGACTGTTGGTGTTATGGTGGGTCTTATCGCTGGAAAACTTATTGGTATTTTTCTTTTCTCCTGGCTGGTACTCAAACTGAGACTCAGTCAACTTCCAAAAGACGTAACAATGCCTCAAATTGCAAGTGTAAGCCTACTTGCAGGAATAGGTTTTACCATGTCAATCTTTATTGGTGGGCTTGCATTTTCAAATGATTCACATCTGTTAAATGCTAAAATCGGCGTTCTCACGGCTTCACTCATCGCTGGCGTCGCAGGATATGTTGCCTTACGCCTGTGTACGACAAAACCTGAAGCCTGATCATTCACTCTATGGCTCTCTTCATAACACTCTCAGAACTCCTTAAAGGAGGCCCTAGAAATATAAAGAGACGGCTTCTTCGTGATATCCTGTTGATTCTCTTCGTCACCACCGGAGCAATTATTGCCATCGGGTTTGTCCAGGGAATTAAGACACAACGTGATATTTCAACAGCACTCATAAATAAAGCCAACAAAAGAGCAAATATTCAGTTTCAATCTTTCATCGAACCATTAAACAATACCATGCAACTCCTCGGGAAATGGGGAGAACTTGGACTGCTAAGACTTAGTGTTGTCAGTAACAATAATCTACAAAATACCGTTTAAAAACATCAGATTATCCCACCGGTGGTTTGCTGGAAACGGTGGAGGAAAGAGAAGTCATTTTCTACTGGTGCCAGCAAATTGCTCTGCCTTGTCTCTGAAAT
>CAMZLK010000119.1 GCA_947311475.1 uncultured Desulfocapsa sp. | reverse complement strand
TGGGAAATGTTGTATTTAGCTACTTCTACCAAAGTTTCTAAGCGTACAACCCTTTTGTCAACATCAACAACATGAGATTGAAGTTTGTCTATATCTTTATTTAAACGCTTAGTTTCATCGGTGAGCTTCAAAACATTAATCAACAACTCTTTCCAACCTGCCATTATTTCTCCCCTAATAAAGCTAATGTCTTCTTTAAGCGTTTACGTGTTGTTGCGGTGTCTGCTATAGCTTCTTTAACTCTTGCGGATACCAGATCAAATAACTCTGATTCATCCATATCTGCTGGCACGTCAGGGTTAAAAGCGTCAATGGCCATTCGCACAACTTCGGCAGCGGAAGACTTTTGTTTCTTAGCCAAAAGTTGGAGTTTTTCTATTTGGCGTGGAGCAATCAAGTATTGTTTTCGAACTAAATCTGAAGCGGCTTGCACGTGTAGACCTCATAGGTAAGAGTTTATCTGTATACTTAAAACATTATACACATACACAACACTATACACAATCTTTTTTTACTCTGCTTCATCCCACGGGCCTAAAACCATTTTCTTTTTTTCTCCCCCTAAGACGCGTGTATATATTTCAGTTGGGAATCAATGAGGGACTGCCCCCAATTGATTCCCTGTTGATATCTTATCCTTGATGGACTCGTAAAAACTCTTCATCTTCTTCGTTACTGCAAATTTATTATCTTTTCAACGTACCCTAGTACGCCGAAAAGATGATAAATTTCCGTGCCTCGAATATGAAGGTTTTTCCAAGTCCATCTTGTTTTGACCTTTTTACGAGTTCATCATCCTTGATCAATTTTGCAATCCATTTACTAACAGACAAGTGACTAGTTTTTACCGCTGTTTTCATTTTATTTTCAATCTGATTATCAAGATATATCGTTACTTGTCCCATAATTTCACCTCATTGTAAAATACAAATCAGTCTAACGCAGATAAGCTGCAAGTAAGTGCCTCGAAGGTCTCTCTTCGCTCGCTATCTGTGGGTACTTGTAACAGTTTGATACAAATAGCAATCCAGAACTTCTCGGAGTCTGCGCTTACCTGTTTTTAATTGCTGCTTTCATGGAGTAAGTAAGCCTGCTCTTTACAGGAACGAAGGACGGCATTAGTGTTTGATTGATATCCCTTCCCCCTGTTTTCGGAAAAATTCAAGAATATCATTGTCGATACGAACAGAAACAGCAGTCTTCTCAACTGGTTTCCGTATTTCTGCACTAGCCCGGAATTCACTTGCCGTTTCTTGGATATCTGAAAAATTTATTTCTTTATCCATGGTAGGCTTTTTTATAGTAGATGTTTTCTTCAAAGGAAATCACCAATAGCAATTCACGACAACTTAAGAGGTCAATCCATTTTTCCAGTCTCGGTTGTTTTTACCGTTATGTTCTGGGGACGGTCAGTAGATCCAGCCACTGCTTTGCTGGCAATGTCCTGAACCTGTTTATAGGCTTTTTCCTGCTGGTTGTTCAGCTTATCAATCTGTTTAGCCTGATCTTTAACAAGGGACTCCAGGGCAATAATTCTAGTTTCCAAAACATTTTTTTCTCCCTCAAAACCTTTTAACAGGAGCGCTTCATTCTGGCTGAATCGTTCAGATAATATTTTACCAGTCTGCTTTTCAGCAGAACTCACGGCCTTTTCGAGTTGTGCAGGGAAAGCGTCCACCTTTTCCTGCAACTCATCCATTACCTTTTCACGCTCAACAATAACTTTTTCCCTATCATCAAGTTCTATGCTTTTTGTTTGCTGAAATTGCTCAAATTCATTTTTCTTCTGTATTATTTCTTTTTCAATTTGTTCTTTTTCATCAGCGAATTTATTTAGTTCAAGCTCACGGGTTCTTTTCAACTGATACTCATACTCCTCGTTTTCACGGATTCTATCTTTTTCATCTTTACTCTTTTCTTCCGTAAATGTTTCAAGGTACTCTGATTTTTCCTTTTCCCAGATAGTTTTGGTTTCAGCAATCTGCTTTTCAAGTTGATTACGCTTCCCGGTCAACTCATTAACCTGCCTCTCACGCTTTTCAGCCATTTCTATTTCAAAATCTTCTTTTGTTTGATTTTGTGCTTCTAAAATAGCAGCTAATTTTGCAGCTTCTTTTTCAATACCGTATATCTCCTCAAGCTCTATTTGCTTGAGATTAATTGCCTGATTAAGGTTTTTATATTTCTCTGCTTCTGCTTCTATTTTATCTGAAAGGGCTGACAACTCTTTATTTATAGAAATTTTAAGAGAATGCAATTCGGTGCTGAGATCGGAAGCGGCAGTTTTGTCTGCTTTTTTGACTGTCTTAATTTTTTTTTGTTTCTTCTCTGATCTGTTCTGCATTGAGTTTTGTTTTTTCCCTTTCCTCAATTCCCTTCTGCAGATTTTTGATTATATCGAGCATTTCTTTTTTGGTATTCTTCATAGACACTTCCTGTTTAATCATTTCAACAACTCCTTTATATGAAAGTTTCAAGTTTTCGATACAGTTTCTTTACGTTAAGAAACATCATATTTAATTGGGGTCTGTCCCCCATTCTTGGCGATTAAGAAAACAAGGGCAGGATGAAAAAAAGTGGAAATTCCTAACAATCCAGTTGATAGCGTTTGATTTTTTTTAGCAAGCCCTGGCGTGTTATATTCAGATATGTGGCAGCCTGTGTCTTATTCCCGCCAGCCCTTTTCATTGCCTTATGAATAAGATACTTTTCAAGGGCTTTTACCTTGCCCGGAATAGACAAGTCATCATCAGCCGCTGTTTTTTCGGGCACATAATTCGCGTTTGCAAAGGCGCGTAACTCGCGGGAACAGGTTTCCACCTCCATAAGACAGTCATCTTTTGTAAGTGCCACCAGCCGCTCTACTTCTTTTAACAACTGACGAACATTACCAGGCCAGGGATACTCGTCAAAAAGGGCAAGGAGTTTTGAGCTGAACCCGGAAATATTTTTCTTAAATTTATCATTTGTTTTTTTAAGAAAAGAGAGAGCAAGGAGCAAAATATCTTCTTTTCTCTCACGTAATGGAGGAATTTCGATCTCCACTGAAAAAAGTCTAAAGAAAAGATCTTCACGAAAATCACCCCGCTCCACTTCTTTGCTGAGATCCCGATTCGTTGCTGAAATAATGCGTACATTATACTGGATAATATCGCTGCTTCCCAATCTGGTACCTTCCTGTTCCTGGATGGCACGGAGAAACTTGGGCTGAACCATCAGTGGCATTTCACCTATTTCATCTAGAAACAAAGTGCCCCCACTTGCTTCTTCAAAACGGCCCTTCCGACTTTTATCGGCTCCTGTGAATGCCCCTTTTTCATGACCAAAGAATTCACTTTCGACCAGAGCCTCCGGTAAACAGGCACAGTTTACAGGAACAAAAGGGCGCCCTGCTTTACCAGCATTGTCGTGAATCATTTTTGCAACCAGTTCTTTACCTGTTCCATTTTCTCCCTGTATCAAAACATTTACAGGGGTATCATGGAGCACCATTACAAGATCAAGGAGTTCACGCATGGCTGGGCTTTCTGCAATAAAAAGGCCTTCACGGACAGAGTCAAACTCCATTCGTGAGACTTCACCATTAAAGCCCTGTGCAACATTAAGAATCTGCTCATTTAAAAGGATAGATTCCAGTGAAATCGATAGGTATTCTGCAATTTTCTGAAGTTCTTTCTGGTTATCACTGTTAAACGGTTCTCCATCAAGAGTATTTAACAGTTGAATAACACCAAGAATCTCATCATCAGCAGCTTTAGGGATGGGAATACAGAGGGTATTCACACTAACAAATCCCGTTTGTTCATCGGCTTCGAGATGATATCCACTTTTGGAGTGTAAATCATTTTCAATCACACTCTCACCGGTGGCCATGACCTGACCAACGATACTCCCCTCAAGGGGTGCTTCAATGACATTTGTTTCAAGCCCCGTTCCATATCTGGACAGAAGCGAATCGCCATCACTTTCCTTTAGGAAAATTGTACAACGTTCCACCTGCATGAGTTTTGGCAATACTTCAATATAAAATGTTACCAACGAAGTAAATTCACCCACCGTTGCACGAACTCTCAAGTGAGAAAGGCGCTGCCTGAGAGAATCAAGCTTTTTCTCTGATGTCATATTACTCACAATCTCTGATAAGTAGACTTCTTTCAAGAAAGATGGACCCGTAAGAACTCTTCATCTCCTTCGTTACTGCAAATTTACAATCTTTTCAACGTACCTTAGTACCCTGAAAAGATTACAAATTTCCGCTCCTCGGATATGAAGTTTTTTACAAGTCCATCCCATTTTCAACCTTTTTACGAGCCCATCAAGAAAGATATATTACCCAGTATACAGGAAAGGAATAAAATGCTCAAATTCCAACCGATTCACTGAATTTGATCGTTAGGAACACGATTACTAACGGCAAACCATCTCCGCATCCGAACACGATGTTTGCATACGGAAACTTTATTTACACAAAAGTTTCTTGTAAATTTACCCGTAATAACAGGTTTTATTCGAGGAATATTCTTTTTATTCCAGAGGCACCGAAAACAAAGTTACCGAAAAATCAACCATCGCAAACTTTCTTTACCCGACAGCAACATTTCCGCACACTTAACGTGCTGTTTTACCGTGTAAAGCAACAACAACGTATCTTCGGTATGTTTTTTGCTACTCATTCTCAAAGTATCATTTTCAGCTATACAAACAAAGGGATAGAAAATGCAAAAGACTTTCGAATCACCTCACAGATATACATATCGCAGTTCAACAGACGACAAACAGCCTCCTTCCATAATCAGCCAGCAATTACAAACTGAAAAACTGCTCACTTATAAAGAAGAGATCAAATATGCCAAAACAATTCGGGATAACTTTTGCATAATAATTAAAAATGTTAAAGCTATCAAATCACCTTCCAAAAAGCTAATTCAGCTGCAAAAAACCATTGTTAGCTGGGAAAAGAAAGATAATCCAATCAAACCGGGAAAACGCAGACTTGATCATATTCTGCAAACCCTGCAGGCTGTTTGCTGCAGTCGACCGGATGACGTTGAAACCTACTACCTCAGTTCACAATTTGAGATGATGGGCCAGCAGATTGAAGAGGCAAAAAACACCCTTATCACTGCAAATATGCGGCTGGTTTGCTCCATTGCAAAGCGTTACACTGATGGGGGCCTGAGCCTTGCAGATCTTATCCAGGAGGGATGTATTGGACTAATGAGGGCAGTTTTTCGTTTTGACCACAACACTGGGCGCCGTTTTTCAACCTATGCTTCATGGTGGATCAGACAAGCCATAACACGGGCAATACCCGAAAAAACCAGAACCATCAAACTTCCGGCCCATTTTCTTGTTTCACGTAATCACTTCAATAAGACGTACAGCGGCTTACGTAAGCAACTTGGCAGAAAGCCTACGATGAAAGAGCTTTCCAGCAATACATACATGGATCAGAACAAGCTGCTTTCCATCATTGAAACCAGTATGGAACCTGTATCGTTGCATGAACCAATTGGTGAGAATAATCAGAACCTGATGGGACTCATTGAAAATCACACAGCGGCCCTGCCTGATGCGGTTGCCATCAACTCGGATCTTTTGAAACAGATAGATAACATCCTTGAGACCTTAAGTGATCGTGAGGAAAAAGTTCTCCGCCTCCGTTTTGGACTTGGGGGGGGGCGCGAATACACACTTGATGAGGTTGGAAAAAAATTCAACGTCTCGCGTGAACGAATCCGCCAGATCGAGCAGGAAGCACTGCAACGTCTAAGACACCCGACACGCAGCAGTCATATGCGTTGTTTCCTGGAAACGAATTAGACTCCGCGGAGTTTACTCCAAAGCAAGTTGCAAAAGTTTGTCAATAAGCTCTGAAAAATTGAGACCATACTCATCAGCAGCCTGGGGCAACAAACTTGTGGGAGTCATGCCGGGGATGGTGTTGGTCTCAAGAATATACAACCTCCCCTCTTCCGTAAGCATCATATCAGTTCGTGAGTAGCCGCGTAATTGCAGTGCCCTGTGAGCTGCCACCGCAAATTCCTGTGCTTTTTCAGCAATGGAAGCGTCTACCACGGCAGGACAAATCTCCTGTGATGCACCCTTTTTATACTTTGCCTTATAATCAAAAAATGTGAATTCATCGCCGGGAATAATTTCAATTAAAGGCAACGGTGCCAAGTCATCATTTCCCAGGACTCCTACGGTAATTTCCCTGCCTTTCACAAATTGTTCCACCATAACCTGTGAATCGTGTTCATAGGCAAGTCGTATTCCTTTTTTTAACTCCTCCAAATCCCCAGCAACACTCA
Organism: uncultured Desulfocapsa sp.; assembly: GCA_947311475.1. Taxonomy (GTDB): domain Bacteria; phylum Desulfobacterota; class Desulfobulbia; order Desulfobulbales; family Desulfocapsaceae; genus Desulfocapsa. The sequence continues at coordinate 9,466 of CAMZLK010000119.1, read as the reverse complement.
TTCCAAGGCTTGACCCCTCACGGATAGGTTTAATAACCAGAGGAAACTGTAGCGTTTCAAGAAGACGCTCCGGATTGTCCTTATCTGCAGCAACGGCCATTTCCCATTCGGCAACAGGTAAGCCATTCAAGCGATAAAGAATCTTTGCCATATTCTTATCCATGGCAAGGGCACTTCCAAGCACACCGGATCCCTGGTAAGGAATACCAAGAAGATCAAGAAACCCTTGTACAGTTCCATCTTCGCCATATGTGCCGTGAAGGAGAATAAAAGCAACATCCAGGGAATCTGCATCTCCTGCAAGGAGTCCAAGATCAGTTTTGGGATCGTAACGGGAAAGTTCATACTTATCGTGGTTGATTGCCTCTTCAAACCCAACAGCTCCAGCAAGCGAGACTTCTCGTTCACCTGATGCGCCACCTGCAAGTAATGCCACTTTAATCTTCTTCATATCACCCCGTCCGTATTTTTATTTCTGTTATAAACATGGTAGAATTATACAATTTCCATATTACACCAGGAATCCCCATACATCCACTTTGGGGATCAAATCCTTACTGTTTTTTTTTCTTTTGCAAGGTAGTATGCACAAATGGATACGACTCTTTTTCAGGAAATAATTACTATCGTAGGAAAGGAACACTGCAGTCGGGAACTGGAAGAATTACACTGTTACTCCTTTGACAGCAGTAAGGAAACATTCCTTCCAGAGGCAGTCGCTCTTCCCGGTTCGGCAGATCAGGTTGCAGCACTTGTTCGCCTTGCCGGAAAACATAACTTCCCGATAATTGCAAGGGGTGCCGGAAGCGGAACAACCGGAGGAGCGCTGCCCGTACAGGGAGGACTGGTTCTTAGCTGCAGCCGCCTGAATCATATCCTTGAAATTGATGCTGACAATCAAATCGGAATTGTGGAGCCTGGTGTTATCACCGGCGTTTTTCAGGAAGAACTAAAAAAACACAGACTTATGTACGCCCCCGATCCTGCAAGCCTCAAGTTTTGTACCATCGGTGGCAATGTGGCAGAATGCGCAGGAGGGCCATCAGCCATTAAATATGGGGTAACCAAAGATTCCATAATTGGCCTTGAAGTAGTCCTTGCAAACGGAGAAATACTGGCAACCGGCACCAGAACCGAAAAAGGAGTTGTTGGTTATGATCTCACCAGGCTCTTTATTGGTTCGGAAGGAACTCTTGGGATCATCACCAAAATCATAACCAGGCTCCTGCCCCTCCCGGAACATAAGGAAACTTTCCTGCTTGTATCCACATCTCTGCAAAAAGCCACAGAACTTGTGGCAAGCATTTTACAGGAAAACATTTCTCCCTGTACTCTCGAATATATGGACAGGACAGCGCTCGATATCGTTTCGAACCTCCTTCCCAATCCACCTGCAAACGACGTTCGGGCAATGCTCATCGTAGAAATTGACGGAAGCAGACAGCAGGTGGCAGAGCAGAGCAATCGGCTCAAACGGCTCACAGCCGAACAGAAGCATTGCACTCTTCGCCAGGCAGAAACAGAAGAGGAAATCAAAGAAATCTGGATGGCAAGGCGATCAATTTCTGCTGCCAGCTATAAAATAAGCCCAAACAAAACAAACGAAGATGTTGTGGTACCACGAAGCCTTATCCCGGAACTGGTTCATTTCTGTGAAAAACTCAGCAAAGAACTCAACATCACAATTCTCACCTTCGGCCATGCAGGTGACGGAAATATCCATGTGAATATTATGGCAGCTGATTCCACTGAGAAAGAAACAGAAAAAGCACAAAAGGCCAAAGCAGCACTTTTCCATAAAGTAATCAGTATGAACGGCACCTTATCAGGAGAACATGGTGTTGGAATAACAAAATCAGCCTACATCCACCTCGAACTCAGTAAAACCAGCATCACGGTGATGCGCCAGATCAAGCACCTTTTTGACCCAAATAACATCCTTAATCCCGGAAAAATATTCCCAGACAGCTCAACCCACCTGTAAAAAATCAGGCCATCCCCCATTCCTAATCGAGGAATCAACTGTATTCCTTAACCAGCAAGGTATTGATTCGTCAGAAAACGAAAATGAATCTTTGTATGGTAAGAATTATAAGCTGCATCGGCATAATAACTACTATGCCCGAATTAGAAATCTAAAGGGCTTTTTGCTTCTTTCAGAGTAACACTTTTCACTGTGTGAGTGTAAATCATGGTTGTTCTGATATCGCTGTGCCCCAGGAGTTCCTGGATGGTTCGAATATCATAATTCGCCTGGAGTAAATGACTGGCGAAACTATGCCGAAAGGTATGTGATGTTATCCGTTTGGGGATTTTTGCCTTTTGCACTGCTGTACGTAGTGCTCTCTGCAGGGCAGACTCATGAATATGATACCGCCTGTGTTCATTGCTAGCTTGGACAGTGGTTAATCCTTTTGCAGGGAAAAACCATTGCCAGACAAGTTCCCGGGCAGCGTTTTTATATTTTTTTCCAGTTGTCCCATTAGAAAAACCCCGTCATAACCAGCTCGAAGATCGAACCCATGTTGTTCGATAACTCTGTCGAGCTGTACTTTTAAGGCATCGATGAGAGCATCTGGAAGAGGAACTGTTCTATCCTTTTTCCCCTTTCCATCATGGATAGTCAGAATCTTCATGTCAAAATTAAAATTGTGAACCCGGAGTGAGATACATTCCGTAATCCGCAAACCGCAACCATACATTAAACTGATTATCAGATTAAAGGGATGCTTGAGCAAAGCAATGACAGAATCAACTTCTCTTCTGGAAAGTACGACCGGTATATACGGTTTTCTCTTCGCACGGACAATGCCATCGACCTTTCCAAACTCTTTACCCAGAACATGGCGAAACATAAATAACAGAGCATTAAAAGCCTGGTTCTGGCTGGAAGCGGACACGTTCTGCTCAACAGCAAGCCAGGTTAGAAACGCTTTCACATCTTCAACTTCAAGCAAAGCAGAATTTTTACTTCGGGTGTAGGCCTGGAATTTTCGGGTCCAGCCGGTATATGTTTTCAGGGTTGAAGGAGAATAGTGGCGAACCTTTATGGCATTTCTCAACCCGTTGAAAACAGGAGTCCAGTTATTTCCACTGGACTTGAGCATTTCATTTTCTGCCGTCACATGCCTATGCAGCGGAGCCATATCCCCATACAACGGTTTGTTTTCTTGATATATTTCTTGTTTTTTGCTAAGAGTAGGCTTGTTCCTTGGAGGAGATTGTCCCTCTGTGTGAATGTTTGTGCTTTTTTCTTTGGATTGACAAACTGTTTCGAGATATAACGTGACAGCATGGTGTGCCTGTTTTCTCTGGTTTTCTGATTGTTTCTTTTCTCGTAACTTTTCTATAAAAGCAGGTAGGCTTGCATTGCTCTCTGACCTGAAGTTGTATTTATGACAAAAATCAAGAAAGAATCTCATCTATTTTACATAGTATTGCTGCTCCCTCGGCGAGACGCCTTTTTGAGCAATAAAGGTTTTGTATTGACGAAGCAGATGGGTAGGGATTTTAAGCATGGGATGATATCGGGTTTCTTGTTATCCAGTGATCGGCGAATGATATCCGACAAAAACACAAAGTACCTGATTGATTTTACGTTGTCAACCTTTGTAGGTTGATGTTGATATCGAGAAACTATATACTAACTTGTTAGCCAGTGACATCCGATTTTTAATCAATGAATTATCTTCGAAAAATATGGTCAAAAATTTACCAAATGATGACAATGAGTAAAGATGACATTCAAAAAAGTGAAAAAGATTTACTAGAAGAAAATTTGGATAAATTACTATTCGAGAACCCCGAAAGTATAGTCATAAGTATAAAAGGCAGTTGGGGGATCGGGAAAAGTTATTTTTGGCACAAGTACTCAAGAAAATTCAATGAAGGGGAATATGCTTATGTCTCATTATTTGGGAAAACTACCTTAAGCGATATTAAGAGGGATATAATTTGCCAAATATCTGCTAGCAGTAAAATAATCCAGAAAATAAATGGGTTTATTGGCAGTTCAAAATACTTAGGTCTGGATGTCTCATCCGCACTGTCCATTCTAAGCAAAACAGATTTTAAAAATATCACTATCTGTTTTGATGACTTTGAGCGTGTTTCAAAAGAAGTCGACATTAAGGATGTAATTGGGTTAATTTCTGAGCTCAAAGAGCAAAAAGAATGCAAAATTGTGATCATCAACAATATAGACCAACTTGAAGATTCTGATTCGTTAAATGATAGAAAAATATTCAAAAAGAAAATAGTTGAGGGGGCTCCGACTATAGCTGAGACAAAGTTCTATATTAGCAATAGCAACAACAAGGAGTCCTTTGAGCTATTTTCCGAAAAAATAATTGACTACAATTTCACATACAACCCTACAATCAAAGAAAATTTTTTGATCCTGAAAGACAATATTGATTATTTTGACATAGATCTTGTTTTACATTTCCTTGAGTCCACAAACACAAACGATAGAATTCTAAAAAACTTTAATATTAGAATTCTAAAAAAACTAATAAACAACCTGAATCTATTCAATTTTTTATCAGACCATGAAATTACCAAGGAAATAAAAGACAATATTTTGGCTTATATTTTCGAGCAAACATATGACAAAAAAATAGATTTATATGATTTCAACAAAATTGACATATCATCTCTTCACAATGAGATTGAGACAGGAATTGAAAAATCATTTCTGCTCAACAAGAACAATTTATTGTCAAATATCAAAAAGATAGAAAGCACCATAGAAAAAAGAGAAATATATAATAAAATTCATGAATTATACGATAAATTTAACTTTGATTTGGAATATTCTAGTTCTGATTTCTCCAGTGAGTTATTCGAAATATTTCAAGAAAATGTTGGAAATATTATTAAAATGCTAGGGTTTGAAAACTTCACGTTTTATATAAATTTACTCACTGAAATTGACCAGGATAATGCTCAAAAGAAAAAAGACTTTTTAACAGAAGCCTCAAAAAAGTTTATTGACTCTCAGAAAGAGAATGAAAATTCAATTCAAAATATGCTTCATAAAGATTTTGAAGACAAATTCGGCGACTTTCCTGATGTAAAAGATTATTTAAAAAAAGTGCAACATGATCTCGAAAACAAAATCACAGGTGATTCGGAGACATTTTTAGAATTATTAAAAAAACCAATTCAAAAAAGTGGCTGGTCTGCCAAAGATGAAGAAATTATCAGTTCTGTCACAACAGCATCTCATAAAAAATTCATGTCTAAGTCTAAGGAGTATCTGGAAGCATCCTTTCAATTTGCAAGGTGGACCAAAAGTTTTGCTGGTAGTAAACCATTTGGTTCTGCCTCTGACAGAATACTTGAAGCAATGAAACAGCTTGCAGCAGACAGTCCAGATTATTCAATAAAACTCAGGTATATAATCAAGTCCTTGGAGCAATAAATGGCTAACAATTTTATGCACCTGACTGGCGAGCACGAGCGTTTTCTTGTGGTTTATCAGTGGTTTGTGCTACGCTCGAAGTTGGCAGGTTAATCCACGGCCAGCAGGTGATAATGGACGTTATGTTTGAAATACAATAAAAATAGAAAAGTAGCATCATGGAGAATTACATGAAAACTATCTCAATTTTACTAGTAATTTTATGCTTATTAATGTCATCTTGTAGCTTTAAACCAATTAAGCCGAAACATGGAATGGCGTTAATTGATACGAGAAAATTATTCACTAATGAACAATTATTTGGCAACAAAATATGGGCAGTTGGTAAAATTATTTCTGCAATAAATGCTACGAATGCAAAAAAGATTGAATCAGACTTTTTGGGAAATATGCAGGTTGCACCAGGTAAATATATTATTAAATATTATTGTTATATAGACGGAGACAGAACTATTGATAATTTTTACAAAAAATTTAAGAGTAATATCTCAACAGAAGAAGTTTCATTAAGACAAGGTGATATTTTATATATTAATTCCTATCTACAAAGAACTGAGCTACGCGCACATAATGGGAGTTTCATTGGCTATCTCCCAACATGTATTAGAGATATAAAAATTAGAAATATAGATGATAAGGTAATAAATAAAAAATATTTATAACAGGAAAAAATGCAATGAATATTGATCAAATCAAAACAATTATACCTATTATTCTTTTTATAATACTGTCGTCTTGCACTGGGTCAACTAGTAAAAAAATTCAATGGCAACCAGTTGATAACGGCGGAACAATAGTTTGCAATCTTGACAACCATACTTCCTCAATTCTTTTTATTTCTAAACTAAAGGAAATTACTTATCCGACAAATTTAGCACCTGAGAGTATAATGTCGTTATCTGCAGAACCTCAAACGGCTAACAATTTTATAATACACAAGCGCCTCAGAAGGTATATCCCTAGCTTAAACGATTATTTTACAATATCAAGTTTGAATATATTGATTCATTTTCAAGAAAAAGATAATCACTTATATCTCGTTCCAATAAAAAAAACAGAGCATCAAGTTAGTGTTATTGGATCATGGCCAATTCCTAAAATGGACATGATAGAATTGATAAACTATTTTGGTAATGATTGCCATGGGTTATGAAGCAATACATTTTCACATAACAATCGCATTAAAGGGCAAGAACTCGGCGGTTTTTCAAAGTTCATCTTTCGCTCAATGTTCATTGGTTTATCAAAAGTTTGTCGGTACGCACTCTTGCCGCCCCTTATGCGCGCTATGCATATAGGGTCGGACCAAGGCAACATGCTGTTTTAGTGTTATAATACACTCGAGAACGACCCGATTTCGCCCTTAGAGCCCACTTTTCACCCCAGAAAAGCGACCTCTAAGAAAAATAGACGGCATAAAAACGCCGAACAAAAGCATAAAGAGGGACTTGCGGGACAGCGCGGTTTTTCGAAGTTCAGTCGCGTAAGCAAACTCTATAGTAGTCCAAGTTTGGTTGCTGTAAATCCCGCAAGCCCCTTATGCAGCCCGTTAGCTTTCTGGAGATACATCACAATGCAGTGGATAATTGAAAATAAAGAATGGCTATTTAGCGGATTAGGACTTTCAATACTTTCCTTAATCTTTTTGTCATTAAGAAAAAATAAGAGAGATGGTAATATTCCATCAAATAGTCAGGTTATAGGGGCGATTGAAGCGGGTCGTGATGTTAAAATTAATCAAACTATAAATCCAGATAATACGATCCCCGATCAAATTCAAGTTACCTTGATGTCGCTAAAACAAATGCCAGGAAGGTTACAGGAATCTGTAAATTTGGGTGTCACTTCGTTCTCATTTGAGGAGGCTAGATCGGAATTAGAAAAATTATATGCATTGGCAAAGGCATCTGAGTATCAGGACTTAGTCACTTCAATAGAAACTTTTCAAGGAAACTATAATAGGTATATTGAGCTTATTAATCTAGCTATCGAAGGTGAAGCAACACTTGAAGAAGTTAACAATTACCACCAACAAAATGTAATACTTGCGTTTGAAAATGGTGTTCAATTGCTGAATAATCAAAGCTAACAAATTGCTCAAAAATGGACAGGCTTACTCTGAAAACAATAAAAAGGGGGCCGGACCAAGCTAACTAGCTAATGTAAAAGATAATGAATCCTAAAAACAGGCTGATTTTACTCTTAAAGCACTCTTTTTGATTCCCAAAAGGCCACTTTAAGGAAAAGCACAGTCTTCCTCTTGTCCTCCACGGGCAGGCGGGATTGGAATGCATATGCGGGATCAGACCAAGACAAACAATTGGGGACAGACCACGATAAATTTTGCTACTCATTTCTTCAATGAGTAGCGTGCCCCTCACCATCCCCATATTCCTCTATCTTACGAAATTTTGCATCTTTTTACCCCGTTTTATTTTTTTATCGTGGTCTGTACCCCTTTCTTCAGCTAGCCACCAACAATGACATTGTCAAGGTTTATATTTCATAGCTTTACAATACAATCCATGCACGCAGCCCTATGTTGACAACATAGTACCTAGTTAGTACTATGCCTATATGCCACCTAAAATAAGAGAACTCATAAAACAACTAGAAAAAGCAGGCTTCAAAAATCGTGGCGGCAAAGGTAGTCATCGTAACTTCATCCACCCTAAAGGTATTGCCATCACAATATCTGGGAAAACTGGATCTGATGCTAAAAAGTATCAAGAGAATGAAGTAAAACGTAAAGTAACGGAGTCAAAAAAATGAAAGAACGAGATAAATATTTAAAACTTGTTGAGTGGTCAGAAGAAGATCAATGTTATATTGGCTCAATCCCTGGCTGGATTGGTCAATGTTGCCATGGAGCTGAAGAAGAAAAAGTTTACCATGAACTTTGTCAAATAGCTGACGAGTGGATTGAAATTTATAAAAGTGAAGGGTTACCGCTTCCAAGCCCAACAAATAAAAAGTATTCTGGCAAATTTCAGCTTCGTCTAGGAAGTGAACTACATAAAGTAATCTCCCTTAAAGCTATGCAAACAGGAGATAGCCTTAATAATTTTTGTGTCAAAATGCTAAAACAATCACTTGCACCAAATCACCACAGAAAAAGCTAGTGACAACCCAATTTTTTCGACATAAATCTTAAAATAATCTTACTTTATCAAGGTTATACATAAAAGCAACCAATCAGGTAAGGACGAGGTTTTCCCTCGCCCTCCCCACACCACCCACAAACGGCTCCGCATAGGGCGGTTCATTAAGGTCATCGAATGATAATTGGGGACAGACCACGATAAAAAAGGAAAAGAAACGGCAAAAAAAACGCCGAACAAAAGCATAAAGAGGGACTTGCGGACAGCGCGGTTTTCCGAAGTCCAGTCTTGTAGGCAAACTCTATAGTACTCCAAGTTTGGTTGCTGTAAATCCCGCAAGCCCCTTATGCAGACCGTTATGTATAAGAAAACAATATGAATAAAACAACCAGGCTCTTCCGGAAAATCTGTGGGTAATTTGATAAAGCACATAGTGTTTTTTCTTTGCCCTTTAATTTACTTTGTATATTACCAGATCTACAGTTTTTATGAGTTTTCCTACAATGAAACTTGTTGCAGCCGAGTTCGCTCCATATGATTATATATGAGCCTGTTGATTTAGTCGATTTTTCGTATTTTTGACAACTCAGACAACACAACTACAGCTACTTATTTGTAATTTTTCTTCAAAAATGGATTGAATCAACAGGCTCATATATACCCCCCCCCTCCTCTTCCTATTTCCTGCACTTCGAACTTGAACTTAGCATTTGCTTTTTACCTATTGTTTTTGCTATACCTATAAACATGAAGTAATCTATAAAGCTCCATGCTAGGACTGCCTGTTACCCACAAATATTTACACAACGTAAATTCAATAAGTTAGAACTGCGTATAAATATCACTTTTGTGAGATGTTCAATTTTCAGATATCGTAAAAACAGTTAGTTAAGTATATGTAGACCTTCCTTTGCAAGATGTGGGTAACAGGCAGTGCTAG
>CAMZLK010000118.1 GCA_947311475.1 uncultured Desulfocapsa sp. | reverse complement strand
CGTCATAAGCCAATGACACACGAAAGAGATCGAAGGTAAGGTTGCAACTTCCACGACGGACTATACAATGCATCGAGCTTATGGCTAAGCTCACAAAAGAATGCGGATGGAAGCGTGACGTTTGGGATTACAGACAAAAGTCGTTCGCCACGTCGAACTATTGGTTGACAAGCCTTCTCATGGAAGTGCAGACTCCGAGAAGTTCTGGATTATTATTTGTATCAAAATGTCACAAATGCCCACAAGGCACTTACTTGCGGTTTATCCGCGTTAGTCGCTTAGGCCGTGAGTAATTACAATAAATGTATCAATTAAAAATCATTACAAATTTTCTCAGGTCATGCAGAAACTCCTGCAATACGCTTTTCCTGCGTATTGCGACCCCCGTTATTCTTGTTCTCATTCTCGCCATCGTAGCCCTTTCCTGGAGATCTATTTATCGCCTTAGTACGTCGAAACGACAGGATCTGTTTAACCGGAACAGGCTGGTCACCAAGCAAGTTGCGTTTGCAGTACAGAGTACTTTTTATACACTGAACTGGGCATTTGTCGAGATGATGCTGGAGAGTGAGGTTGCCTCAGAAGAAATACTCTGGATCACCATACTCACACCCGATAAGGAAATATACCTTAGCAGTGGTGCTCCATTAAGGAGTAGCATGCTTCAGTCAGTAATTAACAATCCAGAACAAAACAGCGCTGAACCAAGCCTTTCATTTCTTGATAAACAAACTTTTCTACTGACGGAACCAATTGTAATTGGCGATGAAATCTGGACAGTCTCCCTTGGCGGATCGCTGGCCAGCATCAGTCGTATACGAGGTGAAATCATTGCCAGTAATTTTAGGATCGGTTTCCTCATTATTCTTGTAAGTGGCATGGCCTGCCTTTTGGTTTCAAGAAGAATCACCCAGCCAATTGTGGATTTATCCAAAAGAGCTGAAGAAATTGCCCTGGGAAAATTTAACGGATCACTCCCCGTTTCATCAAATGATGAAATAAGTAAACTTGCTGTCAGCTTTAACAAAATGTCATCTGCTCTTCAGAAATCCTCTTCTAAAAATGCAGCATACAGAAAAAACCTCGAAAAAATGGTTGAGGCCCGAACACGGGAGCTGCAACAAACAACTGACCGACTGACAACCATCCTTGAAACAAGCACACAGGGATACTGGCAGGTTGATGCCAATACCATCATCCGAAAAGCCAGCTCCAGAATGGCAGACATCCTTGGCAGACAGGTAAAGGACATTGTGGGACAATCAATTTATTGTTTCCTGGATAAAGATAATACGGCCATCCTGAAAGAGGAATTTTCCCGAAGACTACAAGGGAAAAAAAGCAACTACGAAATCAGCTTACTTAAGGCAGATGGTTCGCTGGTTCCGTGTCTTATTGATGCCGTTCCCATATTTGATGAGCAGGGGGAGGCAGTCGATGCTTTTGCAATGGTCTCTGACATAACCTGGCTCAAACACACTGAGAGACGTCTCCGGGAAGCAAAAAACACAGCAGAAAAAGCTAACCGGGCCAAATCAGCCTTTTTGGCCAACATGAGTCATGAGATTCGAACCCCATTGAATTCGATCATGGGGCGGACCCATCTGGCCCTTGCCCATGGGATAGACCAGGAAACAAGATCTCATCTTGAAATGATTTCGAGTTCCTCAGAAAGTCTTCTTACTCTCATTAACGATATACTCGACTTTTCTAAAATAGAATCCGGAAAAATGGAAATCGAGAATAAGCCCTTTGCTCTATATGATATCGTAGAATCCTGTCTCAAGACAATAAAAGTTCTTCTTGAAGCCAAAAACGGGGAAATTGAATTAACGTGCACCATTGCCCCTGACGTCCCATTGGCCTTGCAGGGAGATGCGTTACGATTAAGGCAGATCCTGCTCAATCTACTGAGCAACAGCGTTAAGTTCACCGAAAGAGGAAGCATCTCCGTCGGGATAAAACATCAAAAAAAGGACGCCGACTCCATTGAATTGCAATTTGACATACAAGATACAGGTGTGGGAATTGCTCCGGAGAAGCAATCATACATTTTCGACAAATTTGCACAGGAAGACAATAGTCCCACCAGAAAATTTGCAGGTACCGGACTCGGTCTTGCAATCTGTAGAGAACTATGTCATCTCATGGGCGGGGATATCAAAGTAGTCAGTCAACTGGATAAAGGCAGCACATTTTCTTTCTCACTTATTCTACAGCTCTGCAGCATCGAAGATTTACCTGCAAAAAAAGAAGAAAACACAAAAACACGTCCCCAGACCGGGCCCTTATCAATACTCTTAGTAGAGGACAATGCCGCCAATCTTATTTTAGCCAGAATGGTTCTGGAAAAAGGAGATCATCGAGTCACCGAAGCCCATGACGGATTACACGCACTAAAAATCCTGAACCAACAGGATTTTGACATGGTTATTATGGATGTTCAGATGCCAATAATGGACGGCCTGACTGCCACGAGGATTATCCGAGCCATAGAGTGCGGCGCCCCTGTGGAAGACTTGGACGAACAACTCATTTCTCAGCTCCACATTCGACGACACAACAAGCATATCCCCATCATCGCCATGACAGCCAATGCGATGAATGGGGACAGAGAAAAATGCATCGACGCAGGCATGGATGACTATCTGGCGAAGCCCTTTGACCCGGATAGCATTGATGTGATTTTAAAAAAATTAGCAGCTCTTCCTCCAAGTTCCTCTCTCTAACTTCCAGTAAACTCCACTTCCTGTTGTCTCCGGTTAATTACTGAAATAGATTTAAATCATAAGTACAACTTTCTCTAAAGCTTGACGGATAGACAGTTTTTTTTATATAATGCATCAGATTTTTTGACTTTCACTTGACCTCCTCTTATGCAGAGACAAATCTTTTATCATTTTGATAAACTCGTAAAAAGGTCAAAACAGGATGGCTAAGTAAAAAACTTCATATGCGAGGCGCTCATTTTTTGTTTAATTGCAGCGTACTAAGGTACGTTGAAATTAAACAAAAAATGGTGCAACGAAGCAGATGGAGAGTTTTTACGACGCCATCACTTTTGATATATTCGCCTCGCTGAATATGTCCTTTCAACAATTACTTTTGCAGGAGAAATAACGATGGCTACAACTCACGAAGAAGAATTGATTCTATGGTTTGACGATATCGGTATTGACGATGTTCCTCTGGTGGGTGGGAAAAATGCATCCCTTGGTGAAATGTATCAGCATCTCACTGCCAAAGGCGTAGCTGTTCCCCACGGCTTTGCCATTACAGCCTATGCCTACCGCCATCTCCTGAAAGATGCCGGTGTTGAGCAGGATATTCGTGATGTACTTGCTGATCTTGATATTGAAGATATGGCCAATCTTGCTGAACGGGGCAAAAAATGCCGCGATATTATTCGGAACGCCAAGTTCCCCGATGACCTGAGGGACGCTATTATTGAATCCTACAAAGTAATGGAAGAACAATATGGCAAAAATTGTGATGTTGCTGTTCGATCTTCTGCCACAGCAGAAGACCTTCCTGATGCATCATTTGCCGGCCAGCAGGAAACATACCTTAACATTCACGGCTACGAAAATATTATTCAGAACTGCCGCAACTGTTTTGCTTCACTTTTCACCAACCGTGCCATCTCCTATCGTCAGCATCAGGGCTTTGGTCAGTTTGATGTATACCTCTCAATCACCATTCAGAAAATGGTTCGATCTGATTCCTCATCTTCAGGTGTTTTATTTACAATTGATACAGAATCCGGATTTAAAGATGCCTGTTTTATCACTGGTGCCTGGGGTCTCGGGGAGAATGTCGTACAGGGTGCAGTAAACCCCGATGAATATTACGTTTACAAACCAAAACTAAAAGAAGGGAAACGCCCCATCGTTGGTAAAAAAGTTGGATCAAAAGAGATCAAAATGATCTATGACAACGATCCGAACACTCCCGAGCCAGTGAAAAACGTTGACACCACCGAGGAAGAGAGAAAATCCTACGTTATCAACGATGATGAAATCCTCAAACTTGCCGAGTGGGCCTGTATTATAGAAGACCACTACGGAAAAGGAATGGACATCGAATGGGCCAAGGATGGTGATGGTGTGAACGTCGGAACCGGTGAGCTCTTTATTGTTCAGGCTCGCCCTGAAACAGTTCATTCACAAGCAACTCAAGGAATGATGGAAACCTATAAACTCCTTGAAACCGGAAAAGTACTTGTTGAAGGTTTGGCTGTTGGTTCAAAGATTGGTCAGGGTGTTGCCCATTGTATTGAGGATGTTAAAGATATAGGCACATTCAAAAAAGGTGAGGTACTTGTCACCGACATGACCGATCCCGACTGGGAACCAATCATGAAAATCGCAGGTGCCATCATCACCAACCGCGGGGGACGTACCTGCCATGCTGCAATTATCTCCCGTGAGCTTGGGATTCCATGCGTAATTGGAACAGGGGATGCCACCGAGCATATCAAAACCGGTATGGAAATCACCGCGTCCTCCGCTGAAGGGGAAACCGGTTATGTCTATGACGGCTTGCTCAAGTTTGAGATTGATCGCCAGGATCTTGGCAACCTTCCGGAAACAAAAACAAAAATAATGATGAACCTTGCCATTCCTGAAAAAGCATTCACCGAATGCCAGATTCCAAATGATGGTGTTGGACTTGCCCGTGAAGAGTTTATCATTAACTCCCACATCGGTCTGCATCCTCTGGCACTCTATAATTATGAAGAGCTGAAGAAATCCAACGATCCTGAGAAAAAGGAAATAGTTGCCAAAATCGATGCCAAAACAGGAGCATACACCGACAAGCGCCAGTTCTTTATTGACAAAGTAGCAGAAGGCGTTGGCCGCATAGCTTCGGCATTCTACCCCAATGATGTTATCGTTCGTCTCTCCGATTTCAAGAGTAACGAATATGCGAACCTTGCCGGTGGTACCCTGTACGAACCCCACGAAGAAAATCCGATGATCGGCTGGCGTGGAGCTTCCCGCTATTATGACCCTAAATACCGGCCTGCATTTGAGCTTGAATGCGCCGGCCTGCTTAAAGCGCGTAATGATATGGGGCTTGATAACATTAAATTGATGGTGCCCTTCTGCCGTACACCTGAAGAAGGCAAAAAGGTTGTTGAAGTCATGAAAGACTGTGGCTTAATACAGGGCGAGAATGGCCTCGAACTCTACGTCATGTGCGAAATTCCCAGTAATGTTATATCGGCCGATGCCTTTGCTGATATCTTTGATGGCTTTTCAATTGGATCAAATGATCTGACCCAGCTCACTTTCGGACTTGATCGTGACTCCGGTCTCATCGCCGGCATTGCGGATGAGCGTGATGACGCAGTGAAAGATATGATCCGTATGGTTATTGCAACGGCCAAACGCCGCAAGAAAAAAATCGGGATTTGTGGTCAGGGCCCCTCTGACTTCCCTGAATTTGCCACCTTCCTGGTTGAACTTGGCATTGATTCCATGAGCCTTATTCCAGATACTGCCATTAAGACTCGTTTGGCCGTACATGAAAAAGAGAAAGAAATGGGTATTGCTCCCTGATCAGCCGCCTGTTTTGCGTAGTATTCCAAGGGGCAAAGTGAATTTTCACTTTGCCCCTGCCTGTTTTCTGTCACCAGAATATGCCCCGCTATCCCCTTTATTTCATTTCATTCTTGATGGCGTCGTAAAACTCTTCATCTCCTTCGTAGTCCACAAAGGATATATGCAGTATGATTTTCAGTTCCGTTACCTTTCTCTTCCTGTTTCTTCCCATGGTTCTCCTGGGAAGCGTTCTGTCGGGAAAAAAATATAGGAACCTTCTTCTTTTTACAGCAAGCCTTTTATTCTACCTTTGGGGGGAAGGAGGATATACCCTCCTTCTGCTAAGTGCCATTGCCATAACTTTTATTCTGGGCCGTAAGATTGAGAAGTATTCAGGAAATAGGCAAAAATTTCTTCTTGGACTTGGAATCCTTTGCAACCTGTTGCCTCTTTTCGTCTTCAAATATCTTCATTTCACCCTGAGCACCCTGGCCCCCCTTCTCTTTTCTTCCGGTCAGATATCCCTGCAGACAGAAAATATCCACCTACCTGCCGGTATCTCCTTCTTTACTTTCCAGGCAATATCGTATCTCATTGATGTTTATCGCCGTGTGGCACCTGCCGAACAAAGCTTTTTAAATTGCGGGCTCTATATTTCAATGTTCCCGCAACTCATAGCGGGCCCAATCATTCGCTATCATGATATTGCAAAACAGTTGCAGCGACGCATCATAACGATATCCGGATTTGCGACAGGCGCGGAACGATTTATATTTGGACTGGCAAAAAAGGTATTGCTTGCAGATACACTTGGTGTGGCAGTTGATAAAATATTCGAACTGCCTCTTCATGAACTCAATATGGGGAATGCCTGGCTTGGCGCAATATGTTTCACCCTTCAAATATATTACGATTTTTCCGGCTATTCCGATATGGCGATAGGTCTCGGAAAGATGTTTGGTTTCACATTTCCGGAAAATTTTAATTACCCATATATTTCAAGCTCCATGCGTGAATTCTGGCGTCGCTGGCATATCTCCCTCTCTACCTGGCTGAGAGATTATCTATATTTCCCCATCGGCGGCAGTAGAAAAGGTGCCTCCCGCACAATACTTAATCTGCTCATCGTTTTTCTTCTTTGCGGCCTCTGGCATGGAGCAAACTGGACATTTATCATCTGGGGTCTCTGGCACGGAACCTTTCTGATACTTGAACGCCTTATGCCCACGCAACAAAGAGGCCCCTTGCAAACATGTTTAGGCTGGTTCTACACAACACTTGTTGTGATTATTGGCTGGGTGGTGTTCAGGAGTCCGTCCCTTACGACCTCCTGGGAGTTTCTCCAGATAATGGCCGGACATCAGGGTGGGATGGGTGCTACATTTTTCTCGCTTCTTAGTGCAGATAAGCTACTATTTACTGAATTGCTGGCTGGGCTGCTACTGGCCCTGCCCACATATCCATATATGGCAAAGATAGTATCACATGCAGCCAAATGGAAGCCAAAAGGTATCATTACCGGTATTCTGTCCTTAGGCCGGATAGGTATTGTTTCCACAGTACTTTATTTTACCTTCATCAGTATAGCAGCCCAGGCATACCATCCATTTCTCTACTTTCAATTTTGAGACCAATGCATACAGAAGCAACTCAGAACAGATTGACGAATTTGTTAATTATTGCGCTCTTCCTCGTAGCAATCCTGACACCTTTCAGCATATGGGTGTTACAAAAGGATGTCTCTTTTTCTGAAGTTGAAAAAAGAAAATTGAACAATTTCCCGGAGCTGCAAAAACAATCCATCCCCGAATTTACCCATGCCTTTGATAGCTACTTCCAGGATCACTTTGGCCTTCGGGAATGGCTCATCAATCGTTATCATCGTGAAGCGAGTAAACGATTTGGGGTGAGTGGTGTGCCCGATGTGGTTGAAGGACGCGAAGGTTGGTTGTATTTGTCACACAATTCCATGCTTGATGATTTAAAGGGAGGACTAGGCTTTTCAGATCCGGAAAAAAAGGCTTTCTGGAATTATCTTCTTACAAAAGAAGCCTGGTTTGATGAACGAAACATCGCCTATATATTTCTTGTCGCTCCAAATAAACAGAGCATATATCCAGAGTACTTGCCATCCTACTTCCTCTCGTCACCAAAACCAAGCCGGCTGGATGAATTGCTCAGCACGCGGCCTGTGCATGGTGGAACAAGTCTGCTCGATGTAAGATCTGCTCTCAGGTTGGAAAAACTCAACTCCCGCCTGTATAACAAAAGCGATTCCCATTGGAACGCTCAGGGCGCATATCTTGCTTACCTGGCAATAATGAAACGTACGCAATTACTGTTCCCGGAAGTTCAGGCACAGGAGAAATTCCATTTTTTGCAGAAATGGGAGGACACCCCCGGAGGTGATTTGGCTGAGATGACAGGAAAAAAGAATGCAACGGTCGAACAACGCCCCGTTGTTAACACTGAAAAGTTCACTTCCGCACTGAAAAACATCGGAGAACCTTTAACAGATTTTTTCACTTTGTCACAGCTGCAGGTCTATCAAACAACAAAAACAAATCGTTCTTTAAAAGTTCTGGTATTACATGATTCATTTTTTGGGATACTCAGCCCTTTTATTTCAGAAAGTTATGGAGATGTCTTGTTTGCAAATCGCTATCAAAATGATGCGACAAGTACATTTCTAACCGAAAGCAAACTAAAAGAACTGGTAACCATGTTCAAACCTGATCTTGTTATTGAAGAACTTGTTGAACGAAATCTTCCCAATTTTATTCCTGATAAAATATAAGGATACCGGATCTCTAATTCTTATCCAAAGGTTTTGCTTCATCCACAAGCATCACAGGGATATCATCTCGGATTTCATACAGCAGACTGCATTTTTCGCAGACAAGTCCGTCTTTTGTAGTATTTAAGCTAACCGCTTCTTTACATTTCGGGCAGGCCAGAATATCGAGTAATTCCTGACTAATCATAGTTTTTATCTCCTTGTGAGCACTTTCACTCTCCAATTCATATTCGACATAAAGTATGGAAATATATAGCACATATGATTCCATATTTCATCTTGAATCAAAAGTGCTGGTGTCGTAAAAAGTCCTTTTCCTCTGTGGACTGTTCCAAAAAGACATGGTACATTCTCACTGAAATTCACTTAACGCAGACAAACTGCAAGTAAGTGCCTTTATAACATAATAATATAATTACAATTAACCTTCTTCAGCTTCTTATTTTTCCTTACAGAAGATCAGGAGTATGGCACTAAAATACAGGATACTATTATGAATACTAAAATTGGATTTATCGGTGGCGGCCAGATGGCTGAAGCCATGATTCGTGGAATTATTGAATCAAATTTTTATGCTGCCGATTCAATATTTGTTGCAGAACCAAACCGGGAACGGCGCGACTTTATGACAGAAAACTATAAGGTCCAGGTGTTTGCAGAGAGTGAAGCACTCTGGGAAGCGTGTGACATAATTGTCCTTGCCGTAAAACCCCAGATCATGCCGATGGTACTCTCCGCCAGTAAAGCGTTTGTAACACCTGAACATTTAATCATTAGCATTGCCGCAGGCCTGCCTATCTCCTTCTATGAAAATGAACTGGAGCGTGAAGATTGCAGGATTATTCGTGTCATGCCAAATACTCCAGCCCTTGTACTTGAAGCGGCATCTGGTCTTAGTGGTAATAAAAATACAAGCAAAAATGACCTCTTTAGATGCGAAGAACTTATGAATAAAATCGGAAAAGCAGTCATTCTTGACGAGAGCGCACTTGATGCTGTAACCGGTCTCTCCGGATCAGGCCCTGCCTACGTTTTCACCTTTGCCGATGCCATGATAGATGCAGGAATAAAAGCAGGATTGCCAAGACCTACAGCTGAAACACTTGCCCTGCAAACCATCCTTGGCTCTGTAAAACTTCTTATCGAAAGCAAAAAACATCCCGCTGAACTTCGGGCAATGGTCACATCCCCCGGAGGAACAACCATTGCGGCTCAACACGTTCTTGAACGCAGCGGATTTAAGGGGATTGTTATGGATGCCATCGAAGCTGCTGTAAATCGTTCAAAGGAGCTTGGAGAGAGCTGATATGCCTTTACTTTCCGAAGCCTTTCGTACACGTCTGACGCTCTCGCTCAGGCATGCTGGAATTGTAAGTAAAAAAGGCTATCCACCGGCTACTCAACTTGCTTCGGACATCGCAAAAAAACTCGAGCAGCATGGAATTGCTGTCTCCATGAATACGTTAAGCAAAACACTGGATGTATTAATTGTCCTGGGAGGAGATGGAACACTCCTACATGTGGCAGACCAGGCAGCGCGCCATTCCATCCCTGTACTTGGAATAAACATGGGACACCTTGGTTTCTTAACAGAACGAACAGAAGAAGAAGCAATTGCAGCCATTGATGAGCTGATATCCGGAACAGTCATCATTGAAAACCGTATGATGTTAAAAGCATCACTCACAAAAAACAACAAGACAAGAAATTCCCGTTAC
Organism: uncultured Desulfocapsa sp.; assembly: GCA_947311475.1. Classification (GTDB taxonomy): domain Bacteria; phylum Desulfobacterota; class Desulfobulbia; order Desulfobulbales; family Desulfocapsaceae; genus Desulfocapsa. The sequence goes on along the minus strand of CAMZLK010000118.1, from coordinate 686 downwards.
GCTTTAAACGAAGTGGTCATCAGCAAAGACACCCTCGACCGCGTCCTGCAGCTCTCGACAAGAGCTGATAAGGAATATATCACAACCTACAAAGCTGATGGCCTCATATTCTCCACTCCCACCGGCTCCACCGCCTATAGTCTCTCAGCTGGCGGCCCCCTGGTGTACCCCGGATTAGCCTCCATCCTGGTTACCCCAATTTGTCCCTTTATGCTGAGTTCCCGACCAGTGCTGCTACCAGCAAACAGTCTCTTGCGAACAAGCCTTGAATCCGGGCATGATCACAAAGCTCGGGTTATTGTTGACGGGCAGTCAGCGTGGGCAATGGATGAGAACGATACCCTTGAGATTGAAGCAGCAAAACATCCCTTACAGCTTATCACCTCCCCAGATCGTGACTATTTTTCCATCCTCAGAAACAAACTGCACTGGGGCTTCCAGAAGTAGATTAAAAGATCGTATTATACTTTCATTTTCTGTTTCAATTAGCGCTTCCCTCATTGTTCTTTTTGCTCTGACGAGAGCTAGATACAATGGTTAACACAAGAGAATAGACCTGCCTACCTTGCTAACGTGGGTTATGTTGAAAGCAATAACACTCAACTCAGAGCCAAAATCAAGGAGGCAGGTCTATTCTCTTGTGTTAACCATTGTATCTAGCTCTCGTCAGAGCAAAAAGAACAATG